>CAJXTM010000834.1 GCA_913061385.1 uncultured Rhodopirellula sp.
CACCCACACCGTCAAGAGACACTTGAGATCCACTCACAGGTACTAACTCACCGGTCACCGCCGTTGCCTTTTCGAATCTCAGTCGCACTACCGGAAAGCGACATCGCTAACTTATGAGGCCTAAAACAGGTGAGAGTCTGAGAGTGAAGTCGACCGAGTTCGAACTTTGGCGGCAGCCGGCGGCTAGTGATGAAATATGGCGATCGGCCGAGAGAGTCTGACTCATCCAGCCATCGACGTAAGTCGTTACCACAAAGCACGTTATCTCGCGGCTTTTAAGCAGGCTTTGTGACCACCGTTGAGAGTCAACTCGCGGTGCGTGGTCAAGCTGTGACCTTATGAAATACGCCCAGTAGGATTCGAACCTACGACCTACGGATTAGAAGTCCGTTGCTCTATCCAGCTGAGCTATGAGCGCGTCGGGAATTAGTCTAACCACTCGTGACACTTTTCCGAACGCCCCTGTTAGGTTTTCTGGTGAACCTTTCCCATTAATTCGCTCGTTTTGACGTCATCGGTGGCTCGCCAGAATCTAGATTGCACCTCGAGGGTACGGTCCAAGCTGCGTGAACGGGGTCTCAACCGAAGTCTGAATCGAGTAGCCACCGCTAATCGGGAGGTGGAATTTGCAGTGCGATTGGCGGATGAAATGCAATGCGGCGAACGTCTGGCTTGCTGGCTCATCAAAATAACACAGTGTGGTATCTATTTTTCGATAGGCTCTTTTTCAGCTGTTTCCACATCGATCGGTGCCTTGTCTGTAGCGTTTGGAGCTTCTGTTTGGGGCCCAGGTTTGATTTCAACCTTAGATGGTTTGTCAAGTTTAAGATTCCGCTCGATCTCAAGTAGTGGGCGATTCATCATCTCTCTTTGCTTCCTGAATTGCTCTTCGAGCTGTTTGCGATTTTCTTTCGGGACATTATTTTCGATGTTCTCTTGCATCCTACGCAAATGTAACTCCGTCATATCACGATGTTGTTTCAACATTTGCCTTTGTATGTCCTCCACATTTTTGGGCGCACCGTTCTTGGGAGCACCGTTCTTGGGCGCACCGGGATTCAGATTTTGGATTTTGAATGGTTGTGCTTGGAATTGAGGTGGTTTTCCATTTCCGTTGATGCGAATCTGGATCCTGCCACCCATGTTCTTGTACTTTTGAAACATCTGATGAGCTTCTTTGTCTTTTTCCTTCATCTCGTCAACATTTTTGTAGGTCTTTTTTGTTGACTTTCCCTTGGCATCTTTTTTCTCCACTTCGATGCCATCTTCCCTTTCCGTTATTTTTGTTTTCTCACCCTTAATTTCATGCTGGATTTGCAATTTCCCATTCTTGTTCTGAACTTGAATTCGCACCCCAGCTGCCCTGTTCATGCGAGGTACAACCATTTGAAATTTTCGGGGTTGTTGATTCTGGGTTGATTGTGCGTTGTCTTTTTTGTTCAGAACACCTTTTGCCACAGATGAATTCGGGTTGTTCTCGTCCGTAGATATTTGTTCCAAAGCATTTTTGGCTGCGATCTGCAAAGCATGGTTATTCTCGTTTGCCATATGCTCCTGAAGGATTTTTAATGCTTGACTCGCTGTTTCCTTTGTTCCTGTTTGGGTGACGCGGCGTAGTGTTTCAATACCTCGTTGGCCTGCAGCTTTGAGTTTGCGGGCTGCTTGATGGCGAACAGCAAATCGGGGTGATCCCAATTCGTCCACCAGCTCATCCAATGCGATGTCAGTTTTTGAGAGGGTTGGCACTGACGCGGCCGGTGATTCTGTGTCAGTAGTCGGCGGTTGCTGAATGTTCGGGTCAGGTTGCTGCGCGATAGCCGGCATCATCAGCATGAAGTGGACGGCTGAAAAAAGAAGAAAGAGACGCATCTGATCACTCGAGGTTTGAGGTGTTTGGGTCGCGATTTCGAATACGTTTTCAGCCGGTATGACGTTTAGATTTTTGCGGTTGCGTCGCGGGCATTGTCCGCGCGATGCGGTTGTGTACCCCAGATTGACCGGCACATTATATCACCTGCGTTATGAGCTTGACGAGATATTTGTCGGCGATTTTCGAGTCTGGACGCCTAGGTTTGGCAAGCTCAGTCGCGAGATGGGGACTCGACGCAGGCCGCTGTCGGTTCATGCCCTCTGTCTCAGGGCGATATTTGGATATGATGTTGCGGAGTGGGGGTCGGTGGCAGGGCAAATTGTGGCAGCCTCGATGCAGCCTCGATGCAGCCTCGATGCAGCCTCGATGCAGGCTGCAGCGTGCAGATTTCAATCAGGGTGGTCGGAAAACTTTCCAGCCGCTTTCAGGTTTGCTTCACGGCTATCTGAGAGCTTCGGGACAGACACCTGAACTTTGATTACAGTGCCTTTGAAATTACAGTGCCTTTGAAATTACAGTGCCTCTGAATTGGTTCGATACCGCAAATTTTTTTCAACGCAACGATAACTGTCAAGCAAGATGAAAACAGACGAGCTACGTGAAAAATACCTTGAGTTCTTTGAGACCAAGGGTTGTGTTCGCCGTCCCAGTGATGTGCTGGTTCCAGCGTGGGATCCATCTGTGCTATTTACTCCTGCGGGAATGAATCAATTCAAGGATCATTTTTTAGGGAAGGTTAAACTGGATTTTACACGCGCGACGACTTGTCAGAAATGTCTCCGAACGGGTGACATTGACAACGTTGGTCGAACGGCATTCCACCACACATTCTTCGAGATGCTCGGTAACTTCAGTTTTGGGGATTACTTCAAAGAAGATGCCATTCATTGGGCCTGGGAATTCCTGACGCACAAAAAGTGGCTGGGGATCAAACCTGAGCAGTTGAGTGTGACCGTCTATAAAGACGATGACGAAGCTTATGGTATCTGGAACGAGAAGGTTGGCGTGCCGGATGCACGAATTACCCGGATGGACGAGGACGAGAATTTTTGGCCAGCATCCGCACCCAGCAAAGGCTGTCTCTTATACACATCTGACGCTGCCGACGACTCCTTACGT
>CAJXTM010000835.1 GCA_913061385.1 uncultured Rhodopirellula sp.
TACACGTAAGGAGTCGTCGGCAGCGTCAGATGTGTATAAGAGACAGGATTATAGGAGTGGTACAGGCCATCTGAACGACGATTCGAGCGAATCGTATGATCGATCATTGTCAGGCACCGCTGAAAAAACTCGATACAGTCGCCCAAACGCAAGCTAACCTTCTCACAAGATAGTCCACACTCATACAACTGATGCCGGTAATCAGATCCCGCCAGTGACAGAGCATCAACCACTTGTTTGCGTTGTACATCGCTCATATCAATGGAAAACAGATCCGCGTTTGCCTCCAACGTCTCCGAAACCCTGCTTAGCAGTAATGCAATTTCACGCGATACGGGAATGGATTCTGGGAGATTTTCGCCAGACAACCACCGGCTCATGAAATCGCAATATCGACGCAGATAACAGGCAGTCACCACAGACAAACCGTTTCCAACCAGAGCATTGTTCGCATCGTTCCATTCGGGCCTCTGTGTATTCAGCCAGACACCACCACCGGGCACAAAATTAGTAACTTTCACCAGGGCGGGGATCAGCAACTTTTCCAGCATTGTCACGTGATAAGGCTCGCCATCGCTGCCCGGCAATAGTTTGCCATCAGCACCCAACCGGGACACTCGCTCTTCAATCACATCAGCCAACTCATGATCGAAATCGATTGTCTCCTGCGGATCACGCTGGATACTTGCATAATCGCGAATGCGATAGGGAACCTGCGCGTAAGCACAACATTCAGTGGCCAACCACTGATCAAGCTCGGCAGGGTAAAAATCTTTTGAGCATTCCAACAGTCTCAGCAAATAAACAATCTGGTGATCACCCCAGTAACCGATATTCCCCCACGGGTCACTGGGATCAATGACTTCCCATTCAAACCCGTCATTGTTGACTCGATAGGGGTTGTAGCCATCCGCGGTCGAGGCATTCAAAAAGCGGAATACCATACTGCGGGAAAAATTCGGGAACGATAAAGACAACGCTTCCCAATTTTGAAAGATGTCTCGCCAGTTACCTTCATAGCAGAGTGACTCGGTGCCATCAGCGTTGAAGAAGTCGATTGAAAAGCTATTCCATGGACGCGTTGGATCACCGTGCCGGCGACTGTACGTCAGTGGCAGATACTCCAGTGCAATTCGCCGCACATTATCGTCATGGGTCTGGATTGCTTTGGCCAACAAACCATCAAGATCAAGCATCGTGTCAGCAGCAAGACTATCCAGAAACTCAGGATTTCGTTCCGCCGCCGGGCGATTGAAGTGAAGCAGATGGTCATGAAAGTCACTCGCTGAAATTGAATATTGGTGTCGTGGAATTCCACCACGCATCACGTTGAAGAGCACATTGGACTGGTGACGCTGAACACGTAATGGATCGCCTCCAGCCTGCCTGCCATCCGCTGCTGAAACAATGGAGAGTAAACGCCTCTCATTCTGCGCAACATCCTGATCAATCACCGCAGCAACGTCCGATGCCTCATTCAATTCGCGGATCAAATTGACAACATCAACTTGGTCGCGATTGACATTGGCAACAATGCTCCACTTCACTTCGCCTCGCTCGCTTGAATCATCACTTCGCAGTTCACTTTCGCTAGTGTCCTCTGCATCAACAGCAGCGGGGATCACATGCTGGGCAACGGTAAAATACGCCCCCCGATGACCACGAACATCTCTTTCCTGCTCTACACACATTCCATCACGAAACCGATCCAATTGCTTTGAACTCAGCAAAACGCATGGTTTATCAAGGCCGTTTTGCCAGGCAATCGTGGCCCGGAGACCTTCGCTCGGTTCGGCACGATCAGTGGGAATCGAGCTCAAATAGTAGATACCCATGTCTTGTTGACCTGCCAATTCAGACTTCTTATAGGCATCTCCGAGATTGCTGTAACGCAGTTGGAAGTTGTGGTCGATTCCAGCAGGCAACAGATTCTGAATACCATCGAGAACTGACACATTGGCTGTTTGTTGACCAAGATTCCGTAGTTTGCAGTGTCGAACAAAACCAAACCGATTACCAAAAGTCCAACTGTAGCTGAAAGCAAGATTCAAACGCTGATTGACTTCCTCAAATAACAGACAATTACCCAGCGAATTTTTGTACAAATTTCGCGAGACAGACTCGCTCAGTGCAATTCTCTCCGTGAATGGTTCCCATGTCTCGAATTGTCCCTCTGCGACCTGCTTCCGAATAATCGTCTTTGCCCCGGTGCAGGCAGAACTGTCGATCAGTTTGTCAGAAGAATAGTAAGGAAACAGGGCAGAGTCAGGATTCTTGCGACCAGCTGACAGAGCACCCCGACTCGAAATAAACATCCAATGGTCACCGGAGCTTACCGGGCTGATAAAGAACTCCGGCATCAAGTGAACATCAGAGATCTGATACCAAGGTTGTTCATCAATGATGACATAGCCATCAGGAATTGATTCTTGATTTTCGCTAGAGTTGAGCAGAGCGTGGTTCATGGATGCAGTTCAGGTAGCAATGGCTTTACGATAATTCCCTAACACTTTCATTTCCTAACACTTTCATCGCGGGAAAGTGGGACTTCGTGGTTCGGTCAAGTGTCGGGAATCTCGGCATTTTTTCTTACTTGCAGATCACTTTCAATTTCATTGAGAACACCATCACTGATGTTGTACAAAGTTAAACAAACCGCGGCAGCGATGAAGAACCCAGCTGGAATCAAACTCATCATCATGCACAGCCCGTTGAGGGTGACCGCAGCCTGAACTTGTTCAACACCATTGACAGGTTCCGCGTACTGAAAAAACTCCAAGGAGAAGCCTGTCATTGCAGCTCCAACGGCACATCCCATTTTCTGGGAGAATGTCGCTGCCGAAAAAACTAGTCCAGTCGCACGACGCCGTGTTCGCCACTCTGAGTAGTCAGCGGTGTCCGCATACATGGACCACAATAACACAGGACTGGGACCTCCTATGAATCTGTCTCTTATACACATCTCCGAGCCCACGAGACCGAGGCT
>CAJXTM010000836.1 GCA_913061385.1 uncultured Rhodopirellula sp.
AGATCAGCCTCGGTCTCGTGGGCTCGGAGATGTGTATAAGAGACAGACATAGATCACGGGCTCATCAGATCCATCACCGTCAAAATCACCCGAGAGAGCAATTGCTTTTTCACCACCCAATACGAATTCGGAGGGATGCACGGTTGCCGAATCCTTACGGTCCTCGATCCCCTGAATGGTCCACCGACCACCGATGTGCACACCTGCTACCCATGCCTGACTGCGACTTTTTGAACTCGCACCACGAATGATTCCATCGTCAACTTTTTCACCCCGTGGGAAACCACCATTGATCACACTCAGGTGCCATGAGACCGCCCACTCATCGTAGATGCGATTCGCAGTGCTGGCCGTAATTGGATCTACAAAGGTTGCAATTCGAATTGTTGGATCGAATGTCTCAATTGGCACAACAATCTGCGGCAAACGGGCGACCGGTTCTGTCGGTTGCTGCGGCACCTCAGCTTTCACAACTCGTAGCTCACTGAAATTATTGTGTTCACTTCCCTCACCGGCAGCGAGCGAGATATTGAGAATCGCATCGCTTCCAGGATCAGAAGCTATATCATTTGACAACCCTGCAAGTAATGAACGAAGTTGTTCACTCTGATTGTCGGCAACATTGATTGGCTGCCCACCTGTACTTCCTGCAGTATCGATTCCATCGACAAACCCATCTGGTTGTCGCTGATAGACATGATAGGTGCCAGGTCGAAGACCAGTGAATTCATAGAACCCAACGGCATCTGTCGAAGCCACAAATGGCTCGTCAGCGTAGTGCCCAGGCAGCAAATCATGAGCGGTAACTGGCAAGCCCAAAGCATCACGCAACTCAAGCGTAACCCCTGTCAGACGGGTATCATCGCTCGTCAACAAACCATCACTGTATTCACGCAGGAATTCAGGCCGCAACATGGCTGCAAGACGCATTGCTTCGCCGTCCTGAAACACAAAACCACTCAAAGAAGCGGGAAGCAATTCCGGAAAATTGTAAGCAACAGCTTCAGAGCCGACTGCCAACGTCAAACCTGTTAACAAATCATCGACAGAACCAACTCCACCATGATCACCCACCACCTGCCCGCCATGAAACAATCCTTCTGGCTGGGTTTGCCGGATTGAATAGACGCCCGGCATCAAACCCTCAAAGCGGTAGTTACCCTGTGCATCGGTTTGCGTTGTTTCCAACACCTCTGCTGATGAACCCAGCAACTCGATCAACACCCCGGGAATGGGAACGTCACCAACGTCGTATCGCTGATTGGCATCAACTTCCTGCCAAACCATCCCCTGAACCGAAGCTGGCATCAATTCACAAAAGTCATAATTGGCCAGCACGTCTCCCCATCCGACGGGCACATCGCTGATCAAGTCGTCACTGCTATCGTCCCCCCCAGCACTGCCAGCGGTTTGATGTCCCTGTAACCAACCTTGAGGCTGCACTTCACTGACCGAATAAATCCCTGCTGCTAAGCCTGAAAACTGGTAAAAACCAGCGGCGTCCGTCAGTGTGCTGGCGATAACCACATCCGAATCATCACGTAATTCGATTGCGACACCGACAATTCCGGATTCGCTGTCATCGAACTGGCAGTCATCGTCGAAATCAGCGAACACATGCCCGGTGAGTTCCGCGGCCAGCTGTTCGCAAAAATCATAATCCGTCGCATCCTGCCCTGAACCTAATACCACACTTCCGATCCGACTGGCATCCATCACGTTGCCACCAAAACTGCCGACTGAAGCACCACCTTCGAAATAACCATCCGGCTGATCTTCGACAACCGTGTAGGTACCCGGTGAAATATCAACAAAGGCATAACGACCATCGAGATCAGTTAGCACCTGTTCAACTTCAGCCCCCCGATGGTCAAAGAGTCGAATGACTACACCTGACAAAGTTGGCTCATCTGCGTCATACAAACAATCACCATCCAGATCGACATGCACACGACCTGCTAGCGAAGCGGGCAAGACCTCACCAAAGTTGTACTCCACTGCAGACTGCCCCTGCTTTAAGTGGACACCAGATAATTGATCATTCGCATGATTACTGCCAGTCAACTCACCGTGAATTGTCCCAACGCTATCGATTCCATCAGAGTATCCGGCAGGCTGTTCCGCCACGATGGAATAGATACCAGGATCAAGCCTTTCAAATTCATAATGGCCCTCGCCATTGGTTTTGACCGTTGTTACTGTCGCTCCACTCTCATCAATCAATCGCACTTCAACATCGCTGATCGGCAGTTCGCTGGAATCACGAATACCTTCATTTGTTTCGTCATGATAGACATAGCCACTGATGGAAGCGGGTAGGGCTTCACAGAAATCATATCCCACCCCAACTCCACCCGAGATCATGGTGATGTCCTGAATCAGCGTACCACCGAGACTGACACCGACTGGCACATTGTTGATCACACCGACATGAGACTCTCCATCAATCACCCCGACAGGAGTGAATTGCACAAGTCGATAGTTGCCAATCGGAACACCCTCAAAGGCATAGCTTCCATCGACATTAGTACTGGTCTGTGCCACCAGAGTTCCAAGTCTGTCCTGCAGGGCGACTTCAACCCCGACAAGAGGCGTTGACCCGACGCGTGCCTGCGGTTCATGGCAGTCGTTATCTAGACTTGCCAAATAGATAAAACCGGCCAGAGACCCGGCAGGTATTTCTGCAAAGTTGTATTCGATACCGACATCACCGCCGGCAAGAAAAACAGAACTGATGAGGTCACCGGGATTCTGCGCATCACCGATCGTCAGACCGTCGACCTGACCCGCTGTATCAATTCCGTCCAGAAGATCAGCTGGTTGGTCAATTTCGAGGACTTCATAGGCACCTGGCGACAAGTCAGAAAACAAATAGGAACCATCATCAGTAGTCGTCATCACCAACGTTGGTTGGGCCGAAAGGGTGCTGATTGGCTGTCTCTTATACACATCTCCGAGCCCACGAGACCGAGGCTGATCTCG
>CAJXTM010000837.1 GCA_913061385.1 uncultured Rhodopirellula sp.
GTAAGGAGTCGTCGGCAGCGTCAGATGTGTATAAGAGACAGATCTTATTGGAACGGTAGAGCATGTATGGCAGCGTGAACACAATCGCTAAGAACAAGGGTGCCCAGATATAAGTTGGCCAATCATTGATGGCTAACAGCGTACTGAAGACATGTCTTGACGCGGATTTCTTCAGCCATTTGGCTGTCGCCAAGGCTGTGCTTTCATCATTGAGTGAAACACGTTCATCCGATTGCCGACCGGATCCTCTGGCTTGCACCTCGATTGGACTCCATGGTTTTCCGCTGGATTCTGGTGTCGAAGATAGACCTTTGACATTACAACAGCGTTGTCTTGCAACACAGTATCCATGCTGCACCAGCGTCGACACTTCGAGATCGGTGAAGCGATCCATATCTGTTCGAATCAGCGCTGCCTGTCTTTGAATCTCGGGGTGAGGAGCGTACGGGTCCTGACCCTGTGTGACGATCTGCGTGATTGGTACAAAAAGCGAACCCGAACTGCGTTCAAACGAATCCATTTCAAGTTGGTAGACTCGATCCATGAGAATGTCTGTTGCCCTCATTGCTGTGGACATCAAACCACCAGCCCGACCATCAGCACGGACCTTGAATGAGGCACCGGCGTTGCTAACCAGAATCCCATCGATCGTGTCCGCACTCTTCCTCAAGCACGGCTGACCAGTTTCCTGTTCCAGCACCTGACTAATCAATTGACGATTCAACCAGATCGCATCCGTGCCTTCCATCGGATCAGGCGAATCACTGTACTCATGCAGCAACGATTGAGCACCTTCATCCAGCAGGGATAGATTTCGGAAAGCAGGCTCCCGGTGCAGTTGCTCTGTTTTCAGTACTGAGCCAATATTATTAAACGCCGCGATTACACTTTCTTCTGATGGACTGATGCTGTTGGATATTTCCTGGTTTCTGTTCAGGATTTCCACAACTTGCCCAGGGGTGTTTCTTCTGAATACCCGGCTGCATTCCGTAGAACACCAAGAATTGCGCCGCGATCCAAGACATCGCGTTCACCAAATTCAGCCGTCTCTCGCAACGACGTGCTTTGCAGATGCCGAAACATCCGGAGGCCAAGATTGTCATAGATTCCACCATCGGTGAACGCATGCCGCGAAAACTCTCCCTCTAATGCTCCCACATCACTGCCACGCAACTCAAGCGGTGGAAAGAAACCAGGAAAGGCAGATGAAGCAGCAACCGCCATGGCGACGGTTGCCAAACCAATTTGCAATTTCTCGAACTCATCGTGGCCGCTGGCGGTGCGGCGATGCAACAACAAGCCATCTCGATAAAAGGCACACAGTGACTCTTCGCTCAGGTCCGTCGAAAGGATGTAGAGCCTTGGCGTATCGGGAAGATAGAAAAGACCAACGTCACCATAGAGGTACTTCTGATAATGCTATTCCAGCAATCCAGCCCGGGTGTAGTGCCGCCACGCCTGCATCCGTACCGTGCGTCGTTCCCAATTCACCGTCGAAGCCAGTGGAAAACGTCGGACAATGCGATTTCGAACATCCATCTGCAGGAAGCGAATCAATTCGCCTGACACCTGCTCAAAGTCCTCATCGCTTCCGCAGTAGCGATCCCAATTCAGGACCATGTGCGCAGCAACAACGCTTCCCCCAGAAACCGCGGTACTTTGACTTACGTTCTGCAGGTTTCTGGCATCAAGGAGATATCGGATCACACCGAGATGATAAAATGATGCTCGAAAGCCACCACCAGACAACGCGAGCCCAAAGCGTTTTATCAATCAGATCTCGCAGACTAAAACTGAATTTGAAAGGTCGGAAAGCTGCCCCGTTTACGACCAGCCATAACTCAAGCGTAGACTTAAATAAGCAAAGGGGCACAAAAAAGTGTTGTCTCGTAGATACAAAAATGGCTGAAGTCGGCGAGACACAAGCGATCCATCTTGGCTCTGGAATCCGTCAGAGCGTAACGTCGGAAAATCTGGCACGAGCCTCAAACCGGTAAGATCCCGTCATCCACCCGCCTTGCCGGAAAAAAAAGGCCGCGTGGACATCTGAATATCAGCCATTTGATTCCGCAAATGGAAAATCATTGTCTAGCTGGGACCCCGATAACTCCCAAAGAAATTGCGACAATCGATCACAAATCAACGCCATCACCTGCTCGCCTTTTTCGGCTGTGGCGGCGTGTGGGTATCCTGACCCAGTATTGGTCGTCAACAAATCCCACCTCCGTGTGATCTGCACCCAACCCTGATTCAACGCGTTAAAACGGCTTTCCCGAGTCGCTCCCTCATCTGCCATCAGTGAACCGTCATCCCCAGTCGCAACCAGGTGTGGAAAATAGGCGAGAGCGATGGAGGTTTCCATTTCACCTGCATGGTCCTCAGGATGTTCAAAGATTGTTGAATAGACATCCTGAACCATTTTGAACCAGTCGCACAGAAAAACGGTCTGATTTCTACCGGCCAAAGTCCTCAGCAGCGGTTTGAAATCATTTCCACCGTGACTATTCAACAGAACAATTTTTTCGATACCAGAATTGAAAAGGGAATCCACAAGGTCTGTGAGCAACAAGTCAAGAGTCGCCGGGTTCACATTCATTGCCAGTGGTAACTTGCGCATATTGGTCTGCACACCAAAAGGTATTGTCGGCAGCAAACTAACAGCCGCGCCCCTTCGAAATGCGGCTTCACAAATACGCTCACCGATGGCGGTCGCCTCGTAAAGATCAGTACCGTATGGCAGATGCAGATTATGAGGCTCGGTCGCGCCCAGTGGAATCACGGCAACGCGGATGTCAGCGTTCTTTACGTAACCATAGTTGCACTCTGCCAATAACCATGGTCTAGCATCACTTGCCATCTGTTTCTCCATAGGGATCTCTACTTACCAATCATTGCATCACCAATCAACGCATCGATGAAGGGGATGTCCGATTCCTGTCTCTTATACACATCTGACGCTGCCGACGACTCCTTACGTGTA
>CAJXTM010000838.1 GCA_913061385.1 uncultured Rhodopirellula sp.
GTGGTAGACTCAACAAGAGTGGTCCAGCCACTTCGACAGTAGAGGCACCACTGACCGATGGTGATCCAGTGACCTCCATCGAGTTGGCATCCACAGCAAGACCGAGCCCCTCATCACCTCCAATTTGAAGAACACCACCACTGAGCACTTCGACATCAGCTGGATTCAAGCCAGCAACTGGGTTAAGGCCCTGAATTGCGTTTGCCACAAGTGCAGCGAAGTCATCACCAGTGGTTGCACGAGTCAGATCAATGGCGATGTTTGGTGCAGTCACACCATCACCCACTCCGGGTTCGATTTCAACACCAAGACTGTCACGCTCGTCGGTGCGATTGATTTCAAAGACAACAGGATCTGAAATCCCGTCGGACGGCGTGATGACAATCTTCTCTTCGTCGAGGGCAGGTCGACTCAAGCCAACCAATGCCAGCTGCCCTTGCTCAACTGATGCCGCACCATCAAGCGGAAGATTCAGATAGACGGACAAACCATCATCTTCAATGGAAGAAAGCAAACCAATTCCGGAACTATCTATCGCATCCCTGATGGCGATAGCAGTGTCAGCTGCGGTTTCACCATCAACAACTGAAACCATTTGATTCAGAGGTGATGCAATTCCATTACCAGTATCGAATTCGAAGGTAACAGGTCCGCCACCATTATCGATTTGGAATGTGTCACCATCGACAATGCCACCTAGAGCTGAAACGCCCTGAGTAGGCACTCGGAGTGCCAGCGTTCGAGCCAATTGCTGTAAGCCAGTTGCGTCTGTTGATGCAGTTGCACCAGGTTCCGCCCCGAGCACCACGCGTACACCGTCTATGGCAACATCCAAATCCAACAAGCCAGCATCAACCTGACTTTGGATGGCTGCTTGGATTGACGCCGCAATTCCCTCAAGGAAGACCTGCAAGTCTGCGTCATTCTCTGGCGTTGGTACCGCGGGCAACTCAATTTCAACTGCATTTGGCAGAGTTGTGTCGCCAGGGTCGTTGAATTCAAAGACCACGGCTGGGTTGACACCATCATTGACTTGGAAGAAGTCACCATCCGTGACACCGCCGATGCTAGTTCCGACTTCCGGCACCACTAACGTGATTGGCTCTGGCAAGAGCAGCGAATAGCCCGACTCAAATTCAAAGACAATCTGCCCCCCATTGCTGTCGATCACATCCATCTGATCGCCATCTTGAATGACATTGCTGACCGGAGCGACCAATACATCACGATCTTTGTTATTGATCTCGATGCGATAAGATCGGTCGTTCTGCCAGATCCCCGCCAACGGTGTTAACGTGATCAGGTTTCGCGTGGAGTCGTAATTGAAGGTGTAGTCAATGCCCTCCTGTAACAACTGATCGTTTTCAATCAGCGTGATATTCGCACCTGTTTCGCGAAGACCAGGAATTTCCGGGACGACAACAGTATTATCGTCAACTCCGATTCCTGTGAATGGATCTGAGGAATCACCATTGTCACGAAGCTGGATTCTGAACTCGCGATAAACACCGTCATCGAGATTTATAAAGCTGATAGCTGGATCGGTGTCGACTCCCTCTGCGTCGTTGTCCCTCGCCGTCTCTGCAATCGCGACAGGGCCATTGAAGTCAGCCAACTCTGTTGAACCTCGATCTTTGAAGACAGAGCCACCGATTCCACCCGGAGGCGCGTAGTCAGGGTTGTCTGCCCGTAAGACACCACCGACGTCGTGGGTCGGAGCTAAAATATTACTGCCCGACAAACCGATTGAGTTTTTCAACACAACGACCGAACTTCGCTCAACAACGGAGTTGACTGACGAGTCGATCAGACGCGCGGCTTCCGCTGGCTGGAAGTTATTAGCCTCAGGATAGGCTAAAGCTGCTTCCTCATTCCCCAAGGTGATATTGAAATCGTCGTTGCCATTGGCACCCGTTGAATTCGGGAACTGCCCCAACACTGGGCCCTCAGCATGCTGGAAGACATTGCCGACAACAATCACTTCCTGTGGCTTTGACGCGACCTCAACAAGGCTGTCATCAAGATTTACGAATACATTGTTCAAGGCTGTGGGACTTGCACCAGCAGTGATCAGCAGACCAGTCTCCGTGATCAGTTGGTCCACATCATCTTCAACAACACGGTCCGCGTCGAACGGTCCTTGAGCAGGATCGCCATCGTCAATCGGGGTCAACTGCAATCCTGCTGCACGCGCTTCAGGACTCAGCTCTATCTTCGCTACATTTTCGATAAACACCCATTGTTCTGTCGAGCCAGTGGCTGCCGTAAAGATTTCGGCGCCGAGGTCTCCTGATGGGATATGACCGAAGCCACCCGTGCTGTCATCAATTGCCACAGGGCTGTCCACCAATCCAGCATTCGCACCAGAAACTCCACCCAAAGCCTGAGCCGAACCTGGCAGGATAGCTCCTAGAGGGCTAACCGCCGAATCGAAGTAAGTGGTGTAATCTATATTCGGCAGAATTGGCTGAAAACCAAACGGTGTGAGAACAATGCTATTGATCTGCCCTTCAATCAATTTCATCACATCCGGGATGCGATCGTTGGTCGCATTGATGCCACCGAACGTAAACGTCACACGATTGTCTGGACCAGCGCCCGATATCTGCGGGAAGCCGTCTGGAATGTCCTCAATCTGCGTCACGGTGAAGGTGGTACCGTTAAGTGCCTGACCGGAAGCATTCGCAAGAGACATGACGAAAGAACGAGCCGCCAACGCTTCGAGCGTAATACGGTAAGTCCCCGTTCCGACGTCTGCCCCGGAAACGCGTCCCGACAGCGTGCGGGTATCATAGTTTTCATTGCCTGCCGAACTTACGCCTACATAGTAGACACCTGCTTTCTCGGCAACGTAGTCAATGAATGAATCCCTCTCATTCGTTGGGTCGGGCAGCAGGTTCTGATAATCGGTCGGGTCAGATGGATCAAGATCTGTCTCTTATACACATCTCCGAGCCCACGAGACCGAGGCTGATCTC
>CAJXTM010000839.1 GCA_913061385.1 uncultured Rhodopirellula sp.
TACACGTAAGGAGTCGTCGGCAGCGTCAGATGTGTATAAGAGACAGCCGTTACCGAGCCTTCGACTGCAGGTAAGGCCTTGGCCAAAGCGATGGGACTTACGATTAGCGAAAGTCACCAGGACAGTGACGTGCTGCTACTGAACCCTCATTCCAATGGGATTCGAACCAGAGTCACAGTCGGCAAGCCGCCACCAGCGGCGAAACATATCTTTTCCACTTCGCAGCAGGGCACCAACACCGAGGCCACTGTTGACATTCCAGGCTGTGGGTTTGTATTGATTCGCCAAGATAATGCGAGCAAAATCTCAAAAGGCGGCTTCGGGGCACGGCTCAAAAAGGCTCTGCTTGGTGGCAGCAAATCGATCGCGGAAGATCGACTGCTGGCCAATGAATTCATGGAGATCGCCATCAGTGAAGACACCGGTGGGATCGCCGGTGTGTACAGTGGCGGCTCGCGCGGGAATCGCTTTTCTTTACGACTGGTACGATGCAATCCACTGCCTTCTGATTCCAAGGAAAGCACGCCGGGTGACGACACCCTGATGCGGTGCACAGCCCATCGAATCCTCACCAGCAATTCGGCGATCGGAACCCTTGAAACCAGTGGCGAACTTATCGACAACAGCAGCGAGGCGATTCTTGCAAAGTTCACGATTCGATACTCTCTGCCCCGTGGATCTCGAACGCTGATGGTCTCGGGTAAAATCGACGTGCTTCATCAAACGCAAGGGGAACCATGGGACAACTACTATGCCCTGCGTGTGGCAGTTGCAAACGATTCGGCAATTTGCCGTGCCTTGCTGCGTGATAAAGTCCATCGCCCAGGATCGCGACGTGTGGTGTCTCCTCTGGGCGTGCTGCTGGATGAGGCCGAACGGCAAACGCTGATCTGCAGCAACGGCTCTGCGTTCCACCGTCGGGTCGGCAACCGCTTCGTCGACACACTAGTGGCAGTAGCGGGTGACACCGATGCCACTTTCAGCATGAGTTACGGGATGGACGTCCCCAACCCCGTCAACGCAGCGCGAGAACTATTGTCTGGACCGGAACAGATCGCTGTCAGCGGATCGGAACACTCACCCGACATTGGCTGGCTAATGCACATGTCGCCTCGCGATCTGCTCGTTTCGGAATTGAAGATCGACCGATGTGAAGACGGTCGACTGACTGCATTGGTCCGGTTAATTCAGACACGCCCGCAGCAGTGCAAAGCGTCGGTACGATTCCTGCGAGATGTTGAATCGGCCTATGTGATCACAGGCAAGACAGACGCCCCGATTCACGAAATCCTTGCTGCTCAACAGGTCGCGAAACAGGGAACAGACACAGAAGAGCAAAAGGGAGACGAGGATGCTGCAGGGTCTTCCAACTTGCTGCCACTTAGCTGCGATGGCGATCTTGTCTCGCTGACAATGCAAAGCCACGCCAGCATTGAGATGCTAGTTGTATTCTCAGCAAATACATGATGAATACTGAACCGCTGAAGAGAATGCAAATCAGCGGCAGTCAGAAACCTTTTGGACGGAATCCGATTTCTGTTACGCTGAGACCATGGCGATAAGCGAACCACAGCCCAAACTTTCCTTCAAGCAAGCCGCAATTGTGAGCGGACTGGTGAGTGAGCGCAAGTACGAAAAGGTGGTCGAAATCGCAGCTACTGATGACCCGCAAGTCATCGCCGCCGCGTTGGTCAAAAGCGGCTTGATCACGGAATACCAGTCTCAGCAATTGAACGTAGGACATACCAAATTCACGCTCGGTGCCTATCTGATTACCGATGGAATTGGACAGGGAGGCATGGGGCATGTTTTCAAGGGTGTCCATCGCGTGATGGGACGCGAATGTGCCGTGAAGGTCTTACCGCTTGAGAAGTCAACGGCGGAGTCCCGCGCCAGCTTTATGCACGAAATTCGGCTACAAGCTGGCTTGGACAATCCATATCTGGTCCGAGCCTTTGATGCGGGGCAAGATGGCAACGTGCATTACCTGGTGACCGAATTTGTTCCGGGGCACGACCTTCGGCGTCTGATTAGGAACAACGGTGCACTATCAATGAACGATGCCGCGGTCATCGTTTCCCAGGCAGCAAAGGGGCTTCAATATGCTCATGAGCTGGGAATGGTGCATCGGGATGTGAAACCAGGGAATATTCTGGTTACGCCCGAAGGACATGCCAAAGTTTCTGATATCGGACTGGCAACGTGGAGCATGAGCCCCGAGAACGATCCGCGTGCAGGAAAAATTGTCGGCACTGCTGACTATCTGTCACCTGAGCAAATCCTGACCCCGAAATTGGTCGGGCCACTGAGCGATATCTATTCGCTTGGCTGCACGCTGTATTACGCCGTTACCGGCAAAGTGCCGTTTCCTGGTGGAGACTCACGATCCAAATGTCGTCGACATTGTGAACAAACGCCCTGGCATCCGAGAAAATTTGCTCCAGAGCTGTCAGAAGAGTTTGTTGATGTGATTGCGGACATGATGGAAAAGGACCCCACACGCCGGGTTCAAACAGGAAACGAGGTCGCTGAGAGACTTGAGCCATGGGCCAACAATCCCACTGAAATTGTGGATGTGCCGATCGACCGGAAAGCGTGGACTCCTCCACCTCCACCAAAAGAACCTTCACAAATGCGTGAAATTCCTGAGTTGCCGGAGGTCAGTCATTCGGGGCACGGTTCGGGAACTCCTCTTTCGCCCGAGAGACAATCCGACTCGCTGTCCGCGATACCGCCTCTGCCTGAGGACTGGTCGGTAGAGCCCGCTCCGGCTCCCACCCAGACGCTGGCAATCGCGATCGCTTTGGCCATCGCTGTCCCTGTCAGCCTGCTCATTGGTGCCATTGTCGGGTTTATCGTGCGTAGTTCGCTGTAGAACCGCTTCTGCCCGAGCCGCCCGCTGACGATTTGCAGTAAAACGCAGGTTCAGATTTAAAAACCACGGCTAGCTCTGTCTCTTATACACATCTCCGAGC
>CAJXTM010000840.1 GCA_913061385.1 uncultured Rhodopirellula sp.
GTCGTCGGCAGCGTCAGATGTGTATAAGAGACAGAAACAACCCAGGTGACAACCGCATGGACGATCCTGGCACTCAATCGGAATAATGCATTAGCTGAGCGGAACCAGCAGGCTCTGGAAACTCTCCAGAACGAAACCCCCGTCTCAACAGAATGGTGGGTGGTTCGCTTGCTGCTGGCAGATGAAGAAACTGGCGTAGAAGCAGATGCTTATTGCGACGCACTCATCAAGAAGCAACAGGCTGGGGATGGCTGACAACCGAATCGAGCGATGCCTTGGCAACGGGGATGGCAATTTATGCATTGAGTCGTCACAGCAACGACAATCGTGAAAGATCCATTTTAAAAGCGGTCACATTTTTAACCGAAAGCCAGACATCCGACGGTTCATGGCAAGTACCGGGCACCAAAAAAACAGCTCGGAACAAGCCAACCCCCACATCAAATTACTGGGGAACAGCTTGGGCAGTCATTGGACTATTGGAATCCGAAAACCGATACAGCCACATCGTGCCTGGGACTGAAAACAGTTCACCGACAGATCAGAAAAACAAACCAGATGCGTAAAAACATCAGAAGAGCAGATCTTCAGAGTTTTTGTCCAACGGCTTTGAACCAGCACTTGGGACTCCTGCCTTAAAATGCCGGCGACAGACGGATAGATAGCGTTCGTTTCCGCCAATTTGCACCTGACGTCCATCTTTTATAGCACGCCCATCGGCGTCGATCCGCAAGACCATCGTTGCCTTGCTGCCGCAATGACAAATGGTTTTGACTTCAACCAAGCTATCTGCCCATGCCAACAAGTGCTGACTTCCCTCGAACAGTTCCCCACGAAAATCCGTCCTCAAGCCATATGCGAGTACTGGAATATTGTGATCATCACACAAGTCACTGAGTTGCCGCACCTGAGCCTCAGTTAGAAACTGAGCTTCATCGACCAACACGCAGGCAATCTTGTCGTTCTGATTAGACCGCAGCGCCATCGTCAGTAAATTATCACTGATCGTGAAGGTGATCGCCTCAGCTTCGATACCAATTCGGGAAGTAACTTTTCCGACCTGAAACCGATCATCCAATTCGGGAGAAAGGATCAATGTATGCATCCCACGCTCACGATAGTTGTAACTTGACTGCAGCAGAATCGTAGATTTCCCGGCATTCATCGATGAATAGTAGAAATAAAGTTTTGCCATCAGCACTCAGCTCAAATCACCATGAAAACAAAAAGCGGTCTGTAGTGGCATTCTGCAAACCCACGCATTAATGTTAATGCACATCATGAGCGAGTTTGATCCACACTCCAAGGTCCTGCGATGAAAGTCCGATCATTTACTGCTGTTTACATTCTGGCCAGCCTCATATCGGGAACTTCAGCTGAAGACCGCTGGACAAAACATGTATTGCAGGAAGGCAAACGCAGCCTAACCACCGTCGCAGGTGACTTTACCGGAGACGGGATGCCGGACGTGATCGCAGAAGTGGGTAACAGCACCATCTTGTTTGTGTCTCCTGATTGGCAGCAGATTGTACTGGACAACCACAGTAAAGACCGAGGTTATATCCACAGCGAATGCTTCGACATCGATGGCGACGGTGATCTGGACTATGTGGGTGCGAGGTACAACCCGGGCTTGATCACATGGTTGGAGCAACCAGAAAAGGGAGCATCACAACGCTGGAAGAAGAGATTGATTGCTGATACGGTCCATGGAATCCATGGCCTGATGCAAGGAGACATCGACAAGGACGGAAAGCCTGACCTGCTGGCAACCAGCGCTCAACCCATCAATCCGTACCCCGAATCACTGGTGTGGTTTTCGGTACCAACCAAACCCAGAAATGCGGCAAAATGGAAGCCCAACGTTTTCGCACAACAAGATGCTCCTGGACTCACTCATTACATAGGAGTTGGAGATATAAACGGCGACGGGCGGCTTGACGCGGCGACCGGAGCGAAAGGTGGCCCAACGGCTACCTCACCCGGCGAATGGTTTGCTTGGTGGGAAGCACCAGAGCAACCAAAGCAAGCTTGGACAAAGCATCTGATCAGTGACCGGGAGCCCGGAGCGACCAATATCCATCCAGCAGACGTCAACGGAGACGGCAAACTGGATTTCATCGCGTCACGTGGCCATGGCAAGGGCGTGATCTGGTACGAGGCTCCCGATTGGAAGTGCCATGAAATCGACCCCAACCTGCAGGAACCACACTGCCTGGCAGCGGTAGACATGGACTCTGATGGCGATGTCGATGCAGCCACCTGTGCATATGGAGACAAAACCGTCCTCTGGTACGAAAACGATGGCAAAGGCAAGTTCACAACACACTTGGTGGCTGAAAACCAGGAAGCTTATGACATTCGCACCGTCGATCTTGACCTAGATGGTGATCTTGACCTGCTGGTTGCAGGCCGAGCCAGCTATAACGTCGCCTGGTACGAGAACCCACGCCGGTGACGTGCACCTCGCATTCCGCGTACTCTTCACACACTGCAGCAAGTACGCGGAACAACCTTGGGTAGTGAATGGGTTGCCGACGCGGAACCCTACTGCAATGCGTGCTTCTGCTTTTCGGTCAGTTTGCAGATCCCCTGCTTTGCCAACTTCAACAACTCGGCTAATTGCTGGTCATCAAAGGTTGCCTCTTCACCGGTACCCTGAATCTCAACAAAACGTCCTCCACCGGTCATGATGACGTTCATATCAACATCAGCCGCTGAGTCGAGTTCATAGTCAAGATCGAGAACAACTTGTTCGCCGATCAATCCACAACTGATTGCCGCGACAGAATCTGTCAGCGGACCGTCTCCGATAACAGAACCAGGCACCACCTGCGAGACGGCTTGGGCGAGTGCGATGAAACCACCCGTAATCGATGCGGTGCGAGTCCCACCATCAGCTTGAAGCACATCACAATCGGTCTCTTATACACATCTCCGAGCCCACGAGACCGAGGCTGATCTCGTATGC
>CAJXTM010000841.1 GCA_913061385.1 uncultured Rhodopirellula sp.
AGATCAGCCTCGGTCTCGTGGGCTCGGAGATGTGTATAAGAGACAGGTTTGAAATCTGAGCCCTAGTTCACCTGCCAGTTCTTGTACGAATTTCTGATCGCCGTCGGATTCCCGTCCACGCAGGCCATGGTTGAAATGTGCGGCGATAATAAAACCGCGGGGATCATCGTCCTGTCTTCGTAGTTCTGCCATAAGTCGCAGCAAGGCAACACTATCTGCACCGCCACTGCAGCCGATCACCACCCCGACATTCAGCCACCTTTGTGTTGCCCAGTTGGCCGACAGCAGGTCAAGTAACCTCAGCCAGCCTGGTGCAATATTCTTCGGCTTATTCATGGTTTCGTTCAATTCTGGCTTCGGAATGCCCGTGGATTCGTGGCCGCGATGTATCGCAGACAGGGATGAACTGTTACGCTGATGCTGTCGATGAACCCTAAGTGGAGCCTCGGCAGTATTCACCAAGATTAACAACTACTACGGACAACAGAATCACCTGTCGCCAATCGGGTTGAACTTAAACCGCGTTGGTTGCTCTGTCCAACTTGTCACTTCAGCATCGTCATGTGGCCGTTTCTCTATTCGATTGTTTTGCGATACATGCATGGCTTTGCAACCCATGTTGAGGTTGCTTTTCGGATATTTGATAGTGTCTCAGAGAAGAAAGTCTCTGGGGGCTATGTGAATCAAGAGGACTGCGAGGATCGGTTGACCCACTGTGTATGTGGCTCGATGGCGTTATCGGCTCATCGTTCACTGTTGGCAAAGAGCGGCATCCGCGACTTTTTTATCCAAGGCACTTTCCCGTTGCTGTTGAGCACCAATGATTCTTGCACGCTTCAAGAGTCATCGATCTGCTTTCGCAGGTTGGGAAATATGGGGATGCAATTCCCAGACTGGTGGTTTTTGAGTCCTCTGATAAGAGGGCAGATAAATGACTTCCGAACAAATACTACAGATCCTGATCTCATTAATCGTCGGGGCTGCGATCACGATTGGTTTTTACAAGCTGATCGAAAAAAAACGAAGAGCCCAGCTTGAGGAAGAAGCTGAGCGGTTTCTTGAATCTGCACGGCGGAAAGCTGATACCGAACGCAGTGAAATGCTGGTTACTGCCAAAGAGGCAGCGCTCTCTGCTAAGGCCGAGTCTGACGAAGAGTTGGTTGCCGGCCGTAAAAGCCAATTGCAGCGAGAGCAAAAACTGGATCGTCGTGATGAGCAAATGCAGCAGCAGGAAGACTCGCTCCGAAAGCAGCAGCGCGGACTAGAATCAAGCCAAAACCGTTTAGCAAACCAGCTCAAGGGTTTGACTGAGCAACGCGAACAGTTGACTCGTACTCTCAATGAACAGACTTCGATTCTTGAGCAGGCTAGCAGCATGACGCGGGATCAAGCGGGCGAGAAATTGATGGAAGCGATGTCACGCGAATTGGAGCATGAGCGTGGGTCAGCTTTGCTAAAACACAAAAAATTGCTCAGTGATGTTGTCAATGCTCAAGCGCGGGAAATGTTGCTGACCGCCATTCAGCGTTATGCATCGGCTCACACGTCAGAATCCACTACCAGCACGGTCGATGTTCCAACCGATGATATGAAGGGCAGGATCATTGGGCGCGAAGGGAGGAATATTCGTGCTTTCGAAAAAGCCACCGGGGTAGATGTCATTATCGATGATACGCCGGGTGTTGTGATTGTCAGCGGGTTTGACCCTGTGCGTCGAGAAGTTGCACGCAAGGCATTGCAGAAGCTGATTTCTGACGGACGAATTCATCCTTCCAAAATCGAAGAAGTCGTCGCGGAGACTAGTAAACAGATCGAAGCCTTCATGATGCAAAAGGGGCGAGAAGCTGCTGATGAAGTCAATATTCCCGGACTGCATGACCGAATTATCATGATGTTGGGGCGTCTGCACTTCAGGACTTCCTACAGTCAGAATGTCCTTCGGCACAGTGTCGAGGTTGCTTTTGTGTCGGGATTAGTCGCAGAAATGTTGGGCATGGATGGGGATCTCGCTCGGCGGTGTGGCTTGTTGCATGACATCGGAAAGGCAGCAGATCATGAGCTGGAAGGTGGGCATCCGAAAATTGGCGCCGACCTGCTGCGGCGACATGGGGAGGGGCCGGAGGTGGTGCACGCTGCGTTGGGGCATCACGATGAAATTGTGACTGAACATCCCTACACAATGCTGGTCGCTACCGGTGATGCGTGCAGTGCCAGTCGGCCGGGAGCTCGCCGTGAATCACTCGAGCGTTATGTCAAGCGGATGGAGGAATTGGAGTCCATTGCCACAAGATTCGAAGGCGTGCGACAAGCATTTGCAATCAGTGCAGGAAGGGAATTGCGAGTGATCGTTGCCAGTGATCTCACCACAGATGAGCAGGCAGCCACTATCTGTCAAAATATTGCCAAGGCTTTCGAGGCAGAATTGACCTATCCTGGCGAAATCAAGGTGACGGTGGTTCGTGAATCACGATTCGTCGAAACGGCAAAGTGAGCCGCGGAAATCCCATTAGCTCGAGAAGATAAGTTTGAATCCCAGTGGTGTTTTGAGGGTGGCGTTACGTAGCACGCATGGATAGCCGGTTGCTGAACAATCGCTTGCAGCTGTTCTCAAGGGTTGCTGGAGATTCATTAGTTCTGCGAAGCTCACTGGCCGCTGGAGGCCTGCAGCCCGCTGCAAGATGACTATTGAGTGAATTAAGCCCCCCATTGAATGCTCATAGGTTGACATTCTTGCGTCGCCGCGCTATGTTCGCGGGCTTCCATTTTGTGCTATTTCCGTCACGACAGGCAGCGACGGTGATGCCTTGGGGGTTTTCCGCATGAGTCGCGTTTTCACGACTACGGCGGCTCAATCGGCCAAGGCGACTAAGTAACACTTCCCAAAGAAGCTCGATCCGCATATTGCTGGGGAGAGTCAAGCAGCTGTCTCTTATACACATCTGACGCTGCCGACGACTCCTTACGTGTAGA
>CAJXTM010000842.1 GCA_913061385.1 uncultured Rhodopirellula sp.
TCTTGGTCAGTAGAGCCTCTTGGTCAGTAGAGCAGTGTCTGCTGCTACCCATTGGGATCGTCGGGAACGCTTCATTGCGTTTTTTCGCCACTTTTTCACAGCTTGTATGGCAACGCAGTGATTTGATCTCTATACTCCGCATCTCAGGTGTCTCCATTGAGTTGGAGATGAAAAGGGAAGCCGGTGTGAATCCGGCGCAGGACCGCTGCTGTATTCGGCGAGAAACTTGGCTATCCACTGCGTGATGAACGCGGGAAGGGAACAAGTTTCGCATGAGCTGAGAGCCAGAAGACCTGCCTGAGAAATGATGCCATTACTTGCCTCGGCTTCGGGCAGTCGGTACATCAACTCCTAAGCTCCGTTCTCTGGTGCCCCGGAGGGATTGATGCCGTCATTCCGTTGCTACCACGGAATGTTTTCGATGCACAGTTCACGCGAACAAGTCGCTTTTCAAAATCCCGATCCTGTTTCGCAATTGCGTTCAGTTCAGCAGGATCCGCAAGAACCATCCAAGGTTGAATTTGCGGAGAGTCATCAGGAAGCAACTGACTCATCATGCGATCCTGTTCCTTCTCCGTGCTCCGGAGATTGTGTGCTCTCTGAAGTTGCGGGATTGTGTACGGGATGCTTCCGCACCAAAACGGACATAACCGTTTGGATGCGAGCCAGCAACAAAGAACGCAGCATGATTGTGGAACGGGCCGAACAAAGAAAACTTAATTACGACATTGTGAACGAAGAGTCCCGCAGTCCAGGCACATGCCAAAGACTAGCCTGCGAGTACGAAGCTGCGAGTGGGTAGTTCTGCGGATATTGCGTCCCGGGCGATTCCGCTGTTGTGTTGGGCTAGAACCAACTTAATTCAATCGAGTGAGCCACAAGGAACAAACATGTTAAGAAGCAGAAGCAAGAAAGAATCAACTTCATTGTCCTCTCCAAGTACAAGAGTGAGTTTTAAACTCCCAGGAATCCTGTTGGTTGTCGGCTTAATCGTCATTGGTGTCGTGGCACGTTTCTTGCCTTACCCACCGAACTTTTCGCCGATTGGTGCCATCGCACTTTTTGCAGGAGCGACGTTGGGCTCACGACTTCGGGCAGCTTTGATTCCGTTGACTGCGATGTTTTTGAGTGATTTGTGGCTGGGTATGCACACACTGATGCCAGTCGTGTACGGTTGTTTCTTGTTGAACGTCTGGCTTGGCAGTCGCATTCAATCACGCCTACGTCCGCTACCCATCGCTGGAATGTCCATCTTCGGTGCAGCGTTCTTCTTCATTGTTACCAACGGTGCCTGCTGGTTCATGTCTTATCCCTTGACGTGGGCCGGTATGGTGTCTTGTTACACCCTCGCGATCCCTTTCTTTCAGAACACGTTGATGGGTGATTTGTTCTTTTCCAGTGTATTGTTTGGGTCGCTAGCTCTTGCTCAGTGGCGGTTTCCTGCATTGCGTCCCGTGGGATTACCCAATACACACGGGTCTGTGGAACGCTAGGCATTGAAGGTTGAAGAACACGCTGGCACCCGCATTTTGTCTGGCTGCCGCGTTTCGTGATCAGGTGTATTCGGATCCTTTGGCTGGAACGCCAGCCAAGTTCCGATCGCGAGGCGATCAAAAGCCAGCACTTCGCGTTCTGCTCCGTTACTCAAAGCAAAACAGAGTGTTTGCTGCTCGAATGACCAAACGTCCGTCCGCGATAGCGGGGGATCCAAGTACAGTTTCACCGAGTTCAATTTCGTGGATCGTTTCTGCATCTTCGCCCAGGTCTTCAACAATTAGGCCTTTACCTGTTTGGTCAAAAATGTAGAGTCGGTTTTCTGACAGGACAGGTGTTGCCCAGGCACTACCTAGACCTTTCAGACGTTTTTGCCAGATCTGTTCACCGTCCTCCAGATTTGCGGCAACCAGGACAGATCCCTTGAGTGAATAGAGCCGTTTGTCTGACGCGACAACGCTGGCGTTTCGTGGTGTCAGCTTGTTGTTCCGCCAGGCAACTTCCGGTGTACTGGCGGTTGCACCCACCTTCAATGCGATTACTTCATCACTGGGCAGGATCAGTAATCCAGCTGTTGCGGTTGGTGATGGGATGGCGGATCCACCCTCTTCGGTGGACCACTGTGTTTTACCTGAACGGGGATCAACGGCAATTACACCTTGGCGTGATTGAATGACAACTTCATTGCGATCGTCTGGGCGTCGGATGACCAAGGGTGACGCCCAGTTTGACATTTGAGGTCTGGCGAGTCTCCACAGGTTCTCACCTGTTTCTGCGTCGATGGCTGCCGCAAACGAATCGCCTTGTGCTTCCACTTTAACGATCACGGCTCCGTCAACGACGACCGGGGATGAAGCCATGCCGACATCGTTGCCCGCTTTGGGATAGTCGTAGCCGAGCCCGCGATACCAGAGCAATTCGCCATTGAGTGAAAGGCAAGCCAAATCATTGCTGCTAAAGAATGCGAAGATCCGCTGCCCATCGCTTGCGGGGGAAGGAGCTGCATTTGCACTGGTGGGGTGGCAGAAAGGGCGGCCTGTTGCTCGGAAAGTCTGCTCCCATTCCAGATTTCCTGTATTCAGATTAACGCCGCTAACGTGGAGGATTTCTCCGTCCTGCCCGCTCGAACTCGTTGTGACGACAAGGTCACCGATCACAATCGGGCCGGCAACACTGCGGCCTGGCATTTCCAGTTTCCATGCCAGATTCCCGTTGTCGCCCAGTGCCAGTTTTGCGGGGGCAGCGGAGTTTCCACGGCTGGTTCCATCACCTCGAAATCCGAGCCAGCTCTTGCTGCCTGCCGTACTTGCCGGGTCAGCCGCCGTCGACATTGAAGCAAGTGTTATCAATATCAAGCATGCGGTGCTTATCGGAATCGAATGTGCGAAGAATTGTGCACACTTGCTGATGTTTGTTACGGCTGAGAGACTGTCTCTTATACACATCTCCGAGCCCACGAGACCGAGGCTGATCTC
>CAJXTM010000843.1 GCA_913061385.1 uncultured Rhodopirellula sp.
CTACACGTAAGGAGTCGTCGGCAGCGTCAGATGTGTATAAGAGACAGGGTAAAGACGCCAACATAGTCCGCTTGCTCGTTTGGATTAGATAAACACCATCACCAACCACATCGAGCTCATTATCCACAGGCCGAAAACCAAAGCGCGAACCGATGAGATCAAGTTTTGCATCACCTTTGCAAGCCGCAAATTCAATGATTAGATCTGCTGGAAAGTCGTCTTTCGTGACGGGTCGCTGGGGTCCACCGGTACCGGTGGAATACACTTCCTGTGATTCCTGAGGAAGAGGCCCATCACTGATCGAGTCAAAATCCGAATACGAGTCCGGCCCCACAGCATCGCTATCCGATGCCTCTTGTTTGATCGCCGTTGCTGCACCGTGCGATTTGGATGACGGGTTGTTATCTGGTTGTGTTTGTCCTGCATCACCTTGTCGCTCGCGTCGCTCTACCTGCCTTTGAGCCAACTTGGTCAGAGTTGGTAAAATCTCGTCGAAAGCATCCAGTGTTTCCTGAGCTTTTTCCTGCTTACGTTTTGCTTTTTTTACTTGGTGATCCCGGTCCTTCGCCTTGGCGTCAATCGTTTTCTCGGGGTCCTGCCTCAAAACACGATGCCTGCTCTCCGCAAAACTTGCCCTCGCCTCTGTCATTTTCAGAAGCGAATTCTCCATCTTCCGCTCCGCGAACAGAGCCCGAGCATCTAACACTGCAAGAGCGCAACGACTGCCTCGAAGCAACTTGTAAAGATCCTGAAAGTCATCTGCGTCCATAATTTCCTACGCTTCTCTCTTGTCGACACACGGAGCGGGGCACCAATTAATCCACCAATGAAATGGCGGGAAAAGAAGCGTTAGACGCAGCAATCCTGAGAAACAGCAATTCCGAGACACAGCGGAACGTGAGGTATTTGATACGCACTCGCTCAAAAACGGTGTTGCCACTACCTGTTGCCAATTATGGTAGCCCATCCCAGAACGCCATGCGTTGCCCCCCGATTGGTGCACCTTCTTTACATGACTGGCAATCGCATCTCCACATACAGCTACCAACAAGCCGCTAAGCTCATCGATTCGATGCAGCCACAAACACCGCGACGATTGCCGGAGTGTCACCAAATCCCTGCAGCCTTGAACTGCTTGGTCGCAGTTCCGGCCCAATCGCGATTCGCAGCGGGAGACGCAGGACTGGGATGAAGAATACGAGCCAGTTGCGCCTCGTATCCAGTTTTTTCCATCGTGCGTTCGAGACACTTCTCTGCGTATGCGCCCACCCCCACGACGACCTCTGGACGCAGCACTTGAAATAGTCTCGCAAGATGCCGTTGGCAAGCGGCATCCAGCAATTCCCGCTCATCCGCCGGCAGCTTATCCGGTGTTCGATTCCTTGCGCTCTCCTCCATGAAAACCAGTGGACAATAATTTGCGATGAAGTGTTCGGCAAAGAATTCGTCTGGATTCGCATACCGTTCCTGAAACAAGCCCCAGAGCCTACGTCCACTAACTTCGCTCCGCTTCGATTCGAATCCAAGCACAGGACGCTTGGGGTGCATGTTGGGGGGAGTCTTCACCGGGACATCAATCCCGATCCACTCTCGAACTGCATTCACTTCTCCGAAAGGAACCCCCGTTTGAGCCATCCCCCATGGCCCTGGATTCATCCCTAACAAGAGTACTCGAACACCATCATCATTGATTCGAGAGAGATACAACTCGTGTGCATCCCATGCATATTTCAAAGGGTTGTATACGTGGGTGACCGGTTCTGCAAAGGAAATCAAATCAACATCCCGACGAAGACGCTTTGCAGCAGCAATGAGTTTTTTCCTCGCACCCGTCACACTCGCATTCATCAAAAATCACCTTTTGGAGGTACTCGACAAGATCACAACACACCCCGCACAAAAAGCTTGAAACCTGCGCAGCAACAGGGACTCCTGCATTGCTACGCGTGCGAAAAACCCCACAGGCGGCCAACCGTACCATTAGACACCGAGATACTCTTCGACCGCGTCACGAATCACGGCAGTGTCGACTTGCCTCGCTGACCACTTTTCTACAGCGCGTGCAAGAACGCCGATTTGCAAATCGGAATGTGTCAACAATTGATAGCCCAATTCCCTGATTCGATCGTGCAGTAGATTGCAACTCGAGAGTTCGATCACGATTGTGGAACCGTCATTTGCTGGCCACTCATCGAGCTCCAATTCGGGTGGTCCACTCAAATCATCCACCACAAGAATTGCCTGTGCTGCTTCGATCTGTTCGGGTTTCACGTTGCCTGAGACTTTTTTCATCTGCAACGATTTTGCATCCCACGAAGAGCCCGCCGCACAATTTCCAAAACAAAGCCTGTCGCCGCCCGATCTGAACGCAAGTTGCTCCTCGACCCACAAACGACGCTCGTCACTACCTGTAAATCGTCCATTTTCACCGCGAACGAGGCAGTCAATCGCGACGCCCTCAACTCCAATTTGCTCGGCATACCAGGCTGATGCGGCTTGCCTAACACTGGGATCAATCAAAACGCCAGAGATTCCTGTGACCGAAAAGCCATTCAGCGCCGCCGCAATATTCTCTGGCGGTACGTCAAAGGAGAGCACACGCCAATCCAGTCGAAGCGCGCCAATTGCCCGCTCCAAAGCGAATTGCGATGGATTTCCAGCAATCGGATTTCCAATCACGGTTAATAAAGGTTCAGTTGTACCGTCCATGTTCACAGCGACAGGAGAAGGATACCGTGTTAATGTGAGGTGGTGGGAGCAAGACAGTCGCCGCAACGCAGCCAACTGAATTTCATGTCAACATACCGTAGTCCGAATATTAATGGCATGACGGTTTTAATCGTGGCTGGCTGGCTGGTGGTCAATCTGGCTCTTTTCTTGGCCACTGCTTCATCAAACGCCCCATCCGGAGCCTGTCTCTTATACACATCTCCGAGCCCACGAGACCGAGGCTGATCTCGT
>CAJXTM010000844.1 GCA_913061385.1 uncultured Rhodopirellula sp.
ACACGTAAGGAGTCGTCGGCAGCGTCAGATGTGTATAAGAGACAGGACCTCGACTGTTCAAGCCGGAATAGGCGGCAATCAGGGTCGTGCTGTTGGCGGTGTCATGATTGATGCTTCCGGCGTGTTGCGGACTGCAACCGTGCAGGAATTGCAAGCGCTCACTGCTGCGATTGAGCAGGGTTGGGCCCCGCTTGCGGGTGACATTGCCAATCAGGCGAATATGCGAATGGTCTCGCTGCGTGGTATTCAGAACGCGATCGCGAAAGCCAATGAGCAAGGTCGCGAGATCCCGGAAGACGTAAAATTCTTGGCTGGCTTGCAGCGAATCGAATACGTCTTTGTGGATAAAGAAAAGAACGACGTCATCATCGCAGGCCCTGCCGAACCTTGGAAACTGCGTCCCGATGGGTTTGTGGTTGGAACCGTGACCGGGGGAGCAACGATGCGTCTGGCGGACTTGGTCGTTGCCTTGAGAACGGTTGAAACAGCACGCAACGAAGGAATCAGTTGCTCGATTGAGCCAACTGCTGAAGGGCGGCTTCGTCTGCAGAAACTTCTACGCCGGATTACTCTGCGTCCCGGACAGAACCCTGCTGTCTATGAAGCTTCCATGCGAGAAGCCTTCGGCCCCCAGACCATCCAATTGACCGGTGTCCCAACGGGCTCACGATTTGCCCGAACTATGGTCGCTGCTGACTACGAAATGAAACGAGTCGCCATGGGGCTGACTGCTTCTCAAGTCGATGGATTGAACAGCTATCTTGAAATGTCAAAAAACAGCTCTCATGCCTCGAATCAAAACCCTCGCTGGTGGATGGCATGTGACTACGACACGCTGGCCAAGAGTGAAGATGGGTTGGCTTGGAAACTGAGTGGGCAGGGAGTTAAAACCATGACTGAAATCGACGCGATCAGTGGCGATGGAACTGCATCACAAACTGGCAAGAAAGACAAGTTCGCTCAGGCGTGGGCTGATACCATGACCGAAAAATACTCGGAACTGTCTCGCCGGATGCCGATCTTCTCGGATCTTCAGAACATCATGGATATGACTATCGTGGCTACCTTGATTGTTCAGGAAGGACTTTCAGAGAAGGCAAATCTTGATCTCGCTCTGTTCACCGTTAAGAGCGATGACCTACCAATGGCGACGTTTGAAACTCCCAAAGCCGTCGATCCGCAGTGTAGCTTTATTCGAGGACGTGGCGGTAAGTGGGTTGTCACTGCATCCGGTGGCGTTGATATCAACGGCTTCGAAATTGTTGAGAAGCAACAAACTGATAAAAGTCTGGGTAAGGTTTGCAGCACGGCACTAGCCGCTACAAATGACAACTGGTGGTGGGATAATTGAGTTCCAAATACTGAGGGAAACTGCCTTCTAAGCGAGGCAGCCGTGTCATTCCTTGTCGTTGATTTATCGTCAGGGAATCCCTTGCTTGAGTAATGGAAAGCCGCTTCCTGTGTCGCAGAAGACAACCTGCGATATGTTTCTGCGTCTGTCTTACTGTGGCATTTGTGTGCCGAATCGGCCTTCAGTCTTCGGATGCCTGGCTCGATCAACACTCTTGCGTGCTGTTTTTGTCATTCGTTAATGCTTTGTTATTCTGCAACTGTTGTTTCCCCGCTGTGATGGATTGAACCCGATGAGTTCATGGGGCTACCGTACATTTGAGGACGGTATTGCTTGTGACTGGCTTGAGGATCTTCATGATTCCGATCCGATCGCATTTTTTGAGAAGTGTTTGGATCTTACCGGTCTCGATTATTTTGATTTTCTCGCCTGCGTCGGTGTTGTTTGTACTGCAGAAATGCTGCGTGCTCTCAAATCTGGTCCACGAGCCGGGCTCCCTGGTGCAGCGGTTGGGTGGTGTGAACAACATCGTGATCTTGACTGCCGATTCTTGATTTCACGCGCAATTGATGCAATGAAGCTCATTCTCACCAATCAGTCAGAGATGTGGGTTCGGTGGGATGATGATGCGGATCGATTTGACTGCTGGTGTGAACATCAGCAGGAATTGATCGAGGATTTAAAAAATGCTCTCAAAGACGGGCTGTAGACCCTTCACAGAGCTTTTTTTCAGTCCTTAAGCTCAGCAGAAAATTTCGCTTGTCCTTGCTTGCGGGGCGGGCAGTGTTCAGGAAAGTGTTAGACTGTTGGGGTGCTAACCTAATTGAAGATCTTTTGGATAGGTGTTGTTTTGACAGAGGATTCTCCCGCCGTTCCGGAGTCAGATTACCGCGTCAAGGAACCGAGCCTCTGGGCACAGAACCACGGCAATCTGCTGTTGGGGTTTGTTGCGATCATTTTTTTGGTTGGTGCCAGTTATCTGTTCTATCAGCAGAATTTGTCGTTTGCTAAGCCGCGTTTCCCGGATTCAGACAATATTCAGGCAGTGCTTACAGATGTGGGTGCCGCATCGGGGAGTGCGTTAATCCGGGTCGTGGGTGCTGCAAATGACAGAGGGACGATGAAGATTGCCATTTACGGTGCTGAATCTACTTTTACACGTCCAACCGATGCTGTCTTTGCGAGTGTTGAATCCATCACGAATGGTCTGGTGGTCCTCCCTGTGCCACTTAAAGGACTACCCGAAAAAATAGCAATCGCGGTTTTTCACGATGAAAACAACGACAGCAAGCTCAACACAAACGCCATCGGGTTTCCAAGTGAACGTTACGGATTTTCACGTAATGCGAGGGGTTTGACTGGTCCACCGACATGGGAGCAGACTGTCATTCCGAGGCCAGGAAACGATGTAACCGTTGAGGTTTTTGTTCGCTAAGCCAGGTGCGGTCATGCCTTGCTGTTAGCCGTTCATCTGCTCAGATGCAGTCAAGGTTGGCCGAAAGCTTCTGTTCCGAAGCTTCTGTTCCGAAGCTTCTGTTCAGAAACTTCTGGCCTAAAACTTCTGGCCTAAAACTTCTGGCCTAAAACTTCTGGCCTAAAACTTCTGGCCT
>CAJXTM010000845.1 GCA_913061385.1 uncultured Rhodopirellula sp.
TACACGTAAGGAGTCGTCGGCAGCGTCAGATGTGTATAAGAGACAGGTTTTGCTGGAAATCGCAGTTCTCGTTGCGTGAATAAAGTTGGGCTTTTGCAGAGGCAATCACGCGTTGACTGCGGTGATTAGCGTCAGTTTCATTGCTGCTAGCGGCTACTTCTTTGGGCGAGTGCTGTTTTCGTTTGCCGCGGGAACAACTGCTCTGGCACCCCGGTCACCTACAATGAAATAACCCAATGGCTTGCCGTCGGTGTCAGCCACCATCCAAATCGCCCCTGGTCGCGTGTTCTGGCGTTTGGGTTCATTCGTAGAAATAGCGCCGTAACTCTTTGGCTTTCCTGCCGGGCTGATCCAGAACAATTCAACATCGCTCGAGCGTTGGTTAACGAAGTAGCAATCGAAGGGTTGGCCGTCAGGCTTGGATGCCGGAGCAATGCCGGCGGCGATGTGATTCCACTCTAGATTTGGCATCGCGTTGATGCTGATCGGGACGTATTGATGAAAGCCCTTGGGTGCACGGGAGCGAAAATATTGCAAATGGCTTTGGTGCTGTGGAACCGCTGCCAGGTTGTTCCATTCATATGGATCTGCACTGATCTGGTAAAGTTCTTCGCTACCGTCGTTGTAGTGGATGTACCGCCAGTCATCACCGCTGATACTGTAGTCGTCGGGTCGATTCAAATATGTCGTCGACAGGTGTTCCCAATCGGCTTGTGGATCTTTTAGTAATGGTACAAGACTTGGTGCATCGGCTTGTTCCAGTCGGGGGATCCCGCTCAACTCGGTCAAGGTGGGAAATAAGCTGAGCAGGTTCACGGGTTGATCGCATTGTGTGCCGGCCTTCGTTCCAGGTTTCAACCCGGGGATATCTTTTGGCACTCGAAGGATGAGTGGGACCCTCGTGCAAACTCTCCATCCGGTGAACTTTTGCCAATGTTGTTTTTCACCGAGATGCCATCCGTGATCACTCCAAAGAACGACGATGGTGTTGTTCCGATTTGGGCCCGACTCTAACGCACTAATGACTCGCCCAACCATGGCATCCGCAAATGAGATCGACGCTAGGTATCCTTGGATTCCCTTTTTCCATTGGCCTTCAGATTGGATATGTTCAAAGTATCGGTTGGGACCGCGTTTGCGTCCTGCTGTTGGCAGGTCATCAAGATCGTCCGCGCGGTAGCCAGGCGGGAGTTGGATTTGGTCCAACGGGAACTTGTCAAAATAGGGTCTAGGGACGAACCACGGTTCGTGCGGACGGTAGATTCCGCAAGCAAGGAAAAATGGTTTGTGATGTTGTTTGAGCAGTTGCTCGGAAACCCATTTAGAAACCAGCCAATCGCCACCATACTGTTCGTCAGTGGCGTCCAATGCTGCCCAGTCGGTTTCTACGTATTGCCACGGACCACCACGACTGAGATTGACGGGACGTTGCTCGGGATAAAGCGTTCGTGGAAATGGGTTCTCGCTCTCTTTCGCCGGGAAATACTCATCCCACGACGCCGCATCGATGAAGTAGTGCAGGATTTTTCCTGACCCAAGGGAATGGTATCCGTTGCGAGAAAAATGCTTCGGCATTAGATCCGCAGTGGGAAGTATTTCCCGCATCTTTTGACGGTTGTCGTACAGACCGGACTTGTTCGGCGCGATGCCGGTCATGATCGCTGTTCGGGATGGGTTGCAGGCAGGGGCTGGGCAATGCGCGTTGGTAAATAGCGTGCCACTAGCAGCCAGACGGTCAATGTTGGGCGTCAGTGTCTGCGGGTGCCCTTTCAGGCAGCCAACCCAGTCGTTCAGGTCGTCGACCGCAATGAAAAGCACGTTGGGTGGTGGCTTCCCCAACGCCGGTGTTTCCGTGCCACGTTTGCTGTCGTCAGCTTCACTGAAAGTAAAAGTGAGCGTGAATACCAGAAAAGTTACAAGCTTGACGACAGGATGAGGGAGAATCAATGGAGATGCCGTGTGAGGGGATGGGGTAGGGGCAATCGACACCGCGGAATTCAAAACAGAATTTAAAACAACGGAAAAATAGATCGTCCCCCATGAGTGGTGGGGACTCAAGCTTCACACGTCAATTGATTAGTTTTTGTAGGGCTTTTCGCGGTCGTTGCCCTGCTTTTTGATCTCGTCCCGAATCTTTTGCTTTGTCTTATTTAAACGCTCGGGCCACTCGAATGTGGGTGCTTGCTTGGGATCATAGCCCTGCATGTGTCCCGTTAATCTCTGTTGTGGTTTTATGTATGTCAGTTCGGTTGCACCAAAAACTTCCTTGCAGATCGCGGCCAGTCCTGGGTCATACTCGATCAGCTCTTTTCTGGTGTCGACATGATTGTGATCATGATCTGGTGGGCGGTTGTTGTTGAACCAAGATTGCACTCCCTCAGCAAAATATTCTGCGTGGTTCGTCGATGCGTACTTGGACTGCCAAAGGTCATTTTTCATCGCGTCGTCGTAGCACTTACGCAGGCGATCATCAAAGTTTGGATCTAGATTCACCAGACCACGGAGATGAATGTTGTGTGCAAACTCGTGGATCAGGATGTTTTCGGTCGAATAGGGGTCGCCTCGAAAAGCCAGTACATTTTCTTCGGCACAGGAACAGACTGCATCATCACGGGACCCGCCCAAACCTCTTGCCCGGGCGTCCCAGAAATCTTTGGGCCGCAGGTTTTTGTACTCCGGAATCTGTGATGTGAATTCGTTGTGCCCCATCACGATCATGCGTGACCCGCTGTCGATCATTGCCTGACGAATGTCCGGACGCTTTTTCAGCATCATGTCAACGAGAAACGCGGCTTCTTTCAGTGCGTAGTCGTTGACGGCTCCCGAGGAAACGATCGGATAGCCAGAGGCATGGATGTACTTTTTATAAAATGAATCAAGCTTCATTGATTCTGGAATACCCGTCACTCTGTAGTCGGTGACTTGGGAATCTGCCGCTGCTGCGGGGGGCACAACTT
>CAJXTM010000846.1 GCA_913061385.1 uncultured Rhodopirellula sp.
AGATCAGCCTCGGTCTCGTGGGCTCGGAGATGTGTATAAGAGACAGAGCTTGATGAGGCCAAACGTTCGCTGGAAAGTCACCGCCACTGGATCTTTGAAAATGAGGTGTATGTCGTAGAAAAAGATGGTAATAAAGCACAGCACCTTGGTTTCGAAGTCTATCGTCAAACCGAATCTGGGGTTGGCGTTGGTTACTTGTTCGATCTTGGAGATAATGCCGACGATGCAACCTTGGTGTATCGATCGCCCACCTCAGTTGTTGACAATGAAGTGCCATTCGTCATTCAGGACATTCCGCTACCGTGAAAAATAATAATTTGAGCCCATTGTTTGTTTGGCTTTTGCTGCTCCCAACGATTTCGAGCCCCGCTGCCGGGGACGATTTGGAGCCGGGGGATCCCATTGCAGCCATTGATGGTGAACCCGTGTTGTTTGGAGAATTGAATTTGGTTCTGACGGATCGTTTGCAGGCCGATGAACTGCAGCGAGTCGGAGCTGAAGTCCGACGCGCGACCGCCGCCTTAGTGGTGCGACGACACTTAGCAATGAAGTCGCTGGAGGCAAAAGGCGGACCTACCCTCGAAGCAATGCTGAAACGCCAAGTCGAGACGCTGGCGGCAGACCTGCGACGAAGGGGAAGCAGCCTCCAAAAGCAGGCGGCTGACCGCATGGCGGATGAAGCATCTCTTGTGACCGACTTGCGATGGAGATTGGCATGGGGACAGTACCTGAAAAGCCGTTTGAATGATGCAAACTTGAAAAGGTTCTTTGGATCGCACCGCAGTCAGTACGCAGGTGGTCGTTGGGAAGTATCTCAGATATTTGTCAAAGCAGACAAAAGTGATGTGGCTTCATGGCGTGCGACTTTAGCGAACGTTAATGAATTGGCAGATCAAATTCGCGTCAGCGAAACACCACAGCAGGCGTTTTATGATGCGGCCATTGAGCATAGTGAGTCGGCGTCAGCTTCGGATGGTGGCAAAGTTGGGTGGGTACAGAAAGATGGTGACCTGCCAGGGACTTTGATGACGGCTATCCGGAAAATGAAAACTGGACAGGTTAGTAAGGGAATCCAAAGCCCGTTGGGAATTCATCTGGTGCTTTTGCATCAGATCGAGGCGGGTGATTTGCAGTTTGAAGATCTAACTGATCAAGCCCAGTTGAGGCGTGATGCTGCAAATGCGTTGTTTGATGCGCTTCTGCGAGAAAGGTCAGGAACGCAAGTGAGTTGGTTGGTTCGTGACCTCAAGCCGCCTGCTGATTTGAAGATGATTCCGGAGTGATGCGGGTGTGATGTTTGGCGACCCCAAAACCTGATGTTGGAAACTAGCATCGGGTGCGACGTAATCGGAGGGTGTTGTAATGATGCCGGATTTGTTGTCTTTTTCTCGCGAGCGTTGGAAATCCCAAATCCAGGCAGGGGAAGGTGCCAGTATTTGTTTTGCCACAGCCTGGTTGTTTTTTCTGCTGTTGGGATACTTCGTCATTCGCCCCGTTCGTGAGACGCTCAGCAGTTTGGTTTCCTCTGATGATTTGCAAAAACTGTTTCTGGTTTCATTTCTGACCATGCTTGCAGCCGTGCCTGCTTATGGATTCCTTGTGAACTTAATGCCCCGTCGTTGGCTGGTTCGCGTGGTTTACCACGCGTTCGCACTTTGCTTGTTAGGGTTTTGGGGGCTTCTGCAAAGTGATTCTGAGGTTGTTCAAAGGTGGGCTGCGTGGATCTTATTTGTCTGGATCAGCTTCTTTGGTGTTTTTGCAACGACTGTTTTCTGGAGTGTTTTAGCTGACCTGTTTTCAAGTCGTCAGGCAAAGCGATTGTTTGGACTGATTGCAGCTGGCGGGACAGTTGGGGCGTTGGTTGGATCTCTGGTTGCCAGTCAGTTGGCGGGCATGCTTTCACGAGAGCAATTCCTGTTGTTGCCCATTGTTGTGATTGAGCTTGGTTTGCTGTGTGCCTGGCTGCTTGAGAAGCAAGTAGCTGCTCTAGCAAAGGCGGATAGCTTGTCGACTGTTACCGTTGCCGTTGAGGAAGTGAATCCTGCCGGTACCGGCTTAATGAATGCTGTCACTCACATTTGGCGGTCACCCTATTTGCAGTTGATATGTCTGTTCATTGTCTTTGTGCAATTCTGTGGGACGCAAATGTACTTTGAACAGGCGAATGTTGTGAAAGCTGCCTTGCCCAACGAAGCAGATCGAACCGTGTTGTTTGCGAACATCGATCTCGCAACCCAAGTGCTGACGCTCATTGCTCAGGTTTTTCTTTCTAGTCTTCTACTGCGGCGATTGGGTGTTGCCTTTGCATTGATGGTACTGCCCATCATTTACCTTTGCAGCTTTTCAGCACTCGCTTTCAACCCCAGTCTGCAGGTCATGGTTGTAGCTGTTGTCATTGGCCGAGCAACGGGATACGGAATTACTGTTCCGGCCCGTGAAGTGCTGTTCACCGTGGTGAAACGTGAAGATAAGTACAAATCAAAAGGCTTCATTGATACCGTTGTTTTACGCGGTAGTGACGCCGCGTCGGCTTCTGCTTTTACTGGCCTTGAGGGGCTGGGCTTGAGGGCTCTGAATCTTTGTTTACTGCCGGTCGTTGCAATCTGGGTTTTTGTTTCATGGCATCTGGGGCGACGGCAGGAACAATTGGCCGACGCTGCTAAAGTCAAATAGCCAAAATGTTGGTGGTCGTTGTCTAACCGGGAATCCGCGTTGGCAGTGGGGCTGACCCCACTTGCTTAATGAAGGCTCCGAGTGCTGAAGCAGGCATCCCTTACTGTGTGGGGCTGTGACAGGCAGTTGTTTAAATGCGGATCGCATACGTATTCCGGGGATATTCGAATCAGTGGGGTGCCAAGACTTCTCAGGTTCCGAATTCACTCAGAAGCGAATTGAGATGTGGGTTCGGATTGCTGTGGCTGACCATCCGAATATCTAGGCCCTGTCTCTTATACACA
>CAJXTM010000847.1 GCA_913061385.1 uncultured Rhodopirellula sp.
GAGGACACAGTGGGCGGCAGCGTGAGGACACTGTGGGTGGCAGCGTGAGGACACAGTGGGGGCAGCGTGAGGACACAGTGGGGGCGAATCCCAGAGCTTGTGTTCCGTTTTCGCCTGCATCAGAGGCACGAATTCAAATGAACCAAGGGGCAGCTGTGGCTGTCCGTCTGGTTGCCTGCCAATGTCGTTACATGGGTGCGATTCTAGGTGAACCCATGTCGGTCGTTAGGACGACATGGGCGTCAAATGCTTCTCGGATCAAGTTGTGTTTGATGTTCTGGTGCTCGGTCGAGTCCCACAGATTTTCAAACTCCCAGGGGTCGGTAATCAGGTCATAAAGCTCGCCAATTTGCTTGTCGTGATACATGCAAAGTTTGTGTTGTCGGGTGCGGAACATGGTGCCAAACGTGCCGCTTCCACCTGTGAAGTGCGGGTCAAGTGCATCGAAGTACTCAGAGCGAACAAAAGGGCGGAGTTCATTGGCAGCGGCCTCGCCCCGAAGGATTGGCATTAGGGTTTTACCCTGAATCTGATCCTGTCCTTCAACACCGGTGGCTTCCAATAAAGTCGATGACAGATCGAGCAATTCGACTAAGGCTTCACTCTGCAGGCCTTGTTGGAATTGGGCTGGCCAAGAAAAAATCAGAGGTACCCTCACTAAGCCTTCGTAAAATCTGCAGCCTTTGTACATCAGACCATGGTCACCCAGTGCTTCGCCGTGGTCACTGGTGAAAACGATGATGGTGTTTTCGCGTTGACCTGTGGCTTCAAGCGTGTTGAGAATACGGGCTAGCTGATCATCGATTTGTGCGATCATTGCATAATAAAGTGCCTGCACGCGATGGGCGTCGTGCTCTTGAGGTGTTCTGATTTCGTCTTGGAAATCAAGTTCAGCCAGTTTTGCCTGCTGTTTAAGATCGCTTGGTCTAAAGTGTGGTCCCGGCATGTCGGCAGGATCAAAGCGATCCGCGTACGCTTTGGGCGGAATGAAGGGCGGATGAGGGTCGTAGACATTGAGATTGAGCAACCATGGTGCTGATTGGTTCGTGCGTTCCTGAATGAAATTGATAGCGCATTCGCTCGCCCATGTCGTTTGATGCATTTCTGGGCAGACTCGTTCTACGCTTTCTCTCATTGCAGTTAGATCGCCTCCCTTCTGACGCACCCATTCCGCATAGTGGTGGCCCTCGGACCAGTCATCACGGGGTGCGTGGCTGAATTGCCAGTAGTCAAAACCATCATCGATTCGGGGTTCTGTTCGATAGCCCGAACTTTGCAGGTGAAACTTCCCAATCATGCCGCAGTGGTATCCGGATTCGGCGATCAGCTTGGTAATAACCGGAGGACTCGCTGGGAACGATTCGTTCCCGTTTCGTGTGTTGTGTAAACGTGACGGGTACATGCCTGTCATGAAACTTGAACGACTGGGCGTGCAGATCGGACTTTGGCAATAAGCGTGGGTGAACGCGACCCCCTCTGCCACAAGACTGTCAATGGTTGGGGTGCTGACATACGGATTACCCAATGCTCCGATCGTGTCAAAGCGTTGTTGATCTGTGCAGTACCAGAGAATGTTCGGGCGGTGCATCTGAGACATGATGTGTGTGGGGGCAGGCGTTCAATGGTGAGGTGAAGTGGCAATTTGCGGGCATGATTTTTTGTCTGCTCTCATATCAGCGGTCGTTTTCATCTGTGATGAAAAATGGTTCGAGCGTGATGGAGATGGCAGATTTGGCTGTAAAAACTTACTAGCCTTGGAGCTGTCATCGGTATCAGAAACTTTGCTCGGAATCAGCTTGCGGGAACCATGCAGTACCACAGGCATAGAAAGCAAATTGTCGAATGGGCGTCCGCGTTCCGGCAGTCTTCGAGAGGATGGATCTCGGACAAGTGCCCGCTGAACTCAGTTCTCGATCGCTGTTTCGTTCGCAGCGCGATTATTTTGTTCACGCAGTTGATTCATCGTTTCGATGATCGCCTGAGCTTGGCATCGGATGGCACCCTTGGCGTTGTCAGCCTTCAATGCCTCAGTGCCGCGCGTCTGATATTTATCGACTTTTTTCCACTCCATCATCCAATTGTTTTGCTTGGACGCATCTTTCAGTGCTTGGACAGTCGCACCCAGTCGCTGATACAGGTCGGCCGTAGGGGTAGCGTCGTACCGACGGTAGGGACCTTTTCCGCCCATCACAACAGGCTCAGATGGCGTGGGGGCACGATTGCGGACCAGTTGGAATGATGTTGCGACTGCGCAAATCAACGTCAACATTGTTGTCACGAACATCCAGCCCCAGCTGTTCATCAATGCAGCGAAAACAGTTACTGCGGCGCACAGCAGTGTGGTTCCAATCAAGATGGGAAGGATTTGTTTTTTTGCATGAGCTGCCGTGGTCCCCCTCGCCGGCTTGCTGGTGTCGCGTGTTGAAGAAGATTGGACGCGTACCACGATCACAGTTGTGTTGTCTGAACCGCCTCGCAGATTCGCCAGATCTACCAGCACGCGTGCCGCAAGATCTTCAGGAAGGCAATCGATCAAAGCGCCGATTTCCTTATCTTCCACAAGCCCAGTGAGTCCATCACTACACAAAAGAAAGGCATCGCCGGGTTTGGTCGGGAATGGACCTTCCATGTCGATGTCGACTTCCGCGTTCGGACCGAGAGAGCGAGTGATGACGTTCTTCGGGATAGATTTTCCCCAGATGCTAGTATCAATGTGACCGCTAGCTTCCATCTCCCAAACTAATGAATGGTCAAACGTTAGTTGTTCGAATATGCCCTTACGTAAGCGATAGACCCTCGAATCGCCGACGTGTGCGACCAATGCTCCCTCAGGTGTTAATGCCAGTGAGCATGCAGTGGTCCCCATATTGTGGAACTCAGGATTGCTCTGACCACGATGGTGGATCTGTCTCTTATACACATCTCCGAGCCCACGAGACCGAGGCTGATCTC
>CAJXTM010000848.1 GCA_913061385.1 uncultured Rhodopirellula sp.
TCTACACGTAAGGAGTCGTCGGCAGCGTCAGATGTGTATAAGAGACAGGCCTATTGCTGATAAAAGGTCCAAAATGGGTCGAAGAGCGTAATGAGGCTCGCCACTTGGGAACGTTGGCCAATCTGGACTTGAGGCGTATCGCTGCCTATCCATTGGGAGACGACGCTGAATCGGAAGGCGTCATCTTGCAAATCTCGCGGGGCAAACGAGGTACCGATTGAGTGATTCGCTGGTGAAAATTTGGATAATGCAGTCGGTATTCGCCGTGAAACATGAGTTTTCCGCGTGGAACCGATCCGGCTTGCCGATTCATCTAGCGAGGTTCTGTCAGGCGTCTATACTCGGGCATCGCCACATTACCGAATGCTGATCCTTGTCAGCCGATAAGGTCTGCAGGGTGGCACCGGAAATCGCCCCAGTAGAGATCAGATTCGCCCAGACGTCCTCATCACAGCAGTTTCCTGCTGCAGGACACGTCCAAATTCGCTCATATCCGCCCACACAGTTTCTCGAAATGTCGGACTACAGCCTTACCCATCTAAAGCAACTCGAAGCCGAGAGCATCCACATCATTCGTGAGGTGGTCTCGGAATTCCAAAAGCCGGTCATGCTTTACAGCATTGGCAAGGACTCGGCCGTCCTGGTTCATCTGGCTCGCAAAGCTTTTTATCCAGCCAAGCCACCTTTTCCTCTGATGCACGTCGATACGACTTGGAAATTCCAAGAGATGATCGAATTCCGAGAAACTTACGCGCGGAAAGAGCTGGGGCTCGACCTGATCGTTCACACAAATGAAGAAGGCCTGAAACACGACATCAAGCCATGGGAAGACAGCGAGCGGCACACCGAGCTGATGAAAACAGATGCTCTGAAAGCTGCTCTCGACAAATACCAGTTCGATGCAGCGTTTGGCGGGGCCCGCCGTGACGAAGAAAAAAGCCGCGCCAAAGAACGAGTCTTCAGCTTTCGCGACAAGTCACATCGGTGGGATCCAAAGAACCAGCGGCCAGAACTTTGGAATCAGTACAACGGACGAGTCAACAAAGGTGAGTCGATCCGAGTCTTTCCTATGAGCAACTGGACGGAACTCGATGTATGGCAGTACATCCATCTGGAAAACATTCCGATTGTGCCACTGTACAAATCAGCAATGCGAAAAGTCGTTCAACGGGACGGCATTCTGCTGATGTTGGATGATGATCGCATGCCGTTGCTCCCCGGTGAAAAAGAAGAAACCAAAATGGTTCGTTTCCGGACACTCGGCTGCTATCCCCTTTCCGGGGCAGTGGAAAGTGAGGCAACGACGTTGCCGGAAATCATTCAGGAAATGCTGCTCGCCAAAACCAGCGAGCGGCAAGGCCGGATCATCGACCAAGACGAGGGCGGTGCCGGAATGGAAGAAAAGAAACGACGCGGTTACTTCTAGTCCCGCCTCCGAAACCACGCTGAAGAGGGCACAAAGAAGTCTAGTAAGCATGATCATGCCCTCAGCACGAACAGCCCGCCAGTGGGCAAACACATTTCAAGCGAAGACATCCCTGCCCGACAGACACTTGTCATCGCTCTTCGATCCAATTCCCCAAGATCAACCAAATTCCAAACCGATCTCATGAGCCATCAATCAGACCTGATCGCCACTGACATCAATGCGTACCTCAAGCAGCATGAGTCCAAACAACTGCTGCGGTTCATCACCTGCGGCAGTGTCGACGATGGAAAAAGCACGCTGATTGGCCGCCTGCTGTACGACAGCAAGATGATTTACGAGGACCAGCTATCACAACTGGAAGCCGAGTCAAAACTGGTGGGTACCACCGGTGGAAAATTCGACCCGGCATTGCTGACCGATGGGCTGAAGGCGGAACGTGAACAAGGCATCACGATCGATGTCGCCTACCGGTACTTCAGTACCCCGAAGCGAAAGTTCATCATCGCTGACACCCCGGGGCACGAGCAATACACTCGCAACATGGCAACAGGTGCCAGCACTGCCGACTTGGCCGTCATCCTGATTGATGCTCGACACGGTGTCCTGACACAAACGAGACGGCACAGTTTCATCGTCTCGCTGCTAGGTATTCGGCACGTCATTGTTGCTGTCAACAAAATGGATTTGGTCGATTTCGACGAGGCTCGGTACAACGAAATCTGTGATGAGTACCGATCATTTGCGATGCGACTGGACCTACCCGATTTACACTTCATTCCGATCAGTGCACTCGATGGCGACAACGTCGTCGATCGCAGCGAAAAAGCCCCGTGGTACAGCGGCAGCACACTGATGAATTTTCTGGAAACCGTTTACATCGGCAGTGACCGGAATCTGCAAGACTTCCGAATGCCTGTTCAATACGTCAATCGACCCAATCTAGATTTCCGAGGCTTCTGCGGAAGCATCGCCTCCGGCATCGTTCGACCCGGCGAAGAAATCATGGTCCTGCCAAGCCGGCAAACGTCCAAGGTCAAAGAAATCGTCACCTTCGATGGACCAATGGAGGAAGCCTTCGCGCCATTGTCGATCACCCTCACCTTAGAAGATGAGATCGATGCCAGCCGTGGCGACATGATCGTCCGCCCCGGAAACCTGCCAAGATCGCGTGACCAAATCGAAGCCATGCTGGTCTGGATGGATGCAGAATCCATGGTCCCCGGTAAAACATATCTATTCAAACACACATCACAGACGCAACCCGGAACCATTGAATCACTGAAGTATCAAGTCGACGTCAACACCTTGCACCGCAATCCGGCACCGGAACTGGGACTCAATGAAATCGGTCGTGTCAGCATTTCGTTGAATGCACCGATTCACTTTGACGCCTATCGCCGCAACCGCAGCACAGGCGCGTTCATCGTAGTCGATCGCATCACCAATGCCACGGTTGCTGCTGGCATGATCTTGGACCTGTCTCTTATACACATCTGACGCTGCCGACGACTCCTTACGTGTA
>CAJXTM010000849.1 GCA_913061385.1 uncultured Rhodopirellula sp.
CGAGATCAGCCTCGGTCTCGTGGGCTCGGAGATGTGTATAAGAGACAGGAAATGACGTTCGACCATGTCGTGGATGCTGTGGAGATGACACAGCAACAGGGTGACTCAGAGGAGATTCGCTGGGACAGTGAGAGTGGCGAAAAGCCTCCAGCGCCATTCAAACGCGTGTCAGAGCAAATCGGCTCCCGGATCTCCACCATCACAATCTCGGCTCGAGGTAAAGAGACTCGCCGGGAAAATAATATCGGCAGCAAGGCTTCTTTGGGTATGGGCACGCTGGCCGTCGCTTTCCCTGAACAACCAATTGCCGTCGGCGAATCATGGTCGATTCCGCGTGACGTCAAAACGAGGACCGAAAATGGTGAAATCAAAGTTATCAAGATTCGTGAGCTTTACACGCTCAAAAAAGTCAAAACAGGTGTGGCGACACTCTCCGTTCGAAGCCAACCTTTGACACCTTTGAATGAAGAATCAATCCGAGCGCAAGTTGTGCAACAAATGAGCAACGGAGAAATACGTTTTGATCTCGACAATGGTTACATGCTGAGCAAGCAACTGGACTGGGATGAAACAATCGTTGGTTTCCAAGGTGCTAACAGCTTGATGGAATACCGAGCCCGATTCAGCGAAAAGCTTGTCGACGGAGTCCCGAAAACGGCCCGCCGCTGAACAGCCAAACAACCTGTCGATCAGGCCTCTTTCTGAATTGCCGACAACGTTTGGTGATGTTGACGTGCCATCCAACGCTCGAACATCAAAATTCCCACAACGGCCGCGAGTTGGAACAGAGCGACCCCCCACGGCGGCACACCGCGCACACGTGCAAGCAGATTCTGAAACCAACTTGGTTCCCTGACTTGCTGCTGACGAACAATGTCACCCAACGAGGTCACTGAAGTTCGCCAAGTCGCCGTATTTTCCCACCCGTCGCGGGTTCTTCTCCAACCCTTGGGCTGCACTGCCGGGACGGAACCCATGGGACTCGCGACATTCATCGTGCTATCTGGTTGAGCCGAACCGGGCCCCACCGCACCAACCAAGCTCACCGGTAAATCCACGCGCCGTATCCCCTGCGGACCATCCCCAACCCACGCCATGGCATACCCTTGATTCGAATCATGGGAAACACCGACACGGGCTTTTGTCGCAACGGTGACATCGCCATTCGTCCTATTTTCAGCCTGCCCCTTCAGAATGGAATGAGGGGTCTCTGCCTTCGGCCAGGCATTCAAAATCAACCAGAAACAGAGAATCAAAAGAAGCAAGAACGCGTGCTTCGTGAGCCAGCGTTTCAACCAGTTGCGATCATCCGGACTAAGATAAAAAAAGTTCATGGAGTGACTGGCATGCACGTGGCGGTCCAACACCCCAACAAACCGTGCATCACTGACACAAACTGTTTCCATCAAACAAGTTAAAGAAAACCTTTTCAATCTCACTAACAGCAGAGGGTTGTGTTTTTGCATCGTCATAATGCGACCGATGATGCCGTGCGGCAACACGATGCCAAAGACCAACCCGCAAAACCGGAACGGGGGAATGCCAGACGTCTCCTTAAGTGCAGAAAAGGTCCAAATAAAACGAGCTGACGAGGTACGTTTTTATCAATGCACGGCCTGCAGACGCGGCCCTCTCGCGGGCAAAACCCGCCTTGATCAAATGACACCTTCTGCAATTCAAAGATGACGACTATCACAACGCAACTCGAAGATGTGTTCCACGCTGAGGTGCTTCCTGCACTTCCCCACAGTGCAATCACCCTGCTACAGCTTTCGCAAAACCCCGACTCAGGGCCAGCTGAATTCACCAAGCCGATCGAGGCTGACCCAGGGTTGATGGGTCAGGTACTCAAATTCGTAAACAGCTCCTACTTTGGTTTCAGCCGCGAGATCATGAGCGTTCAACAGGGCCTGACCCTGGTAGGGACACGTGCAATCACCAATTTCGCATTGTGGAATGCTGTCTTCAGCGTCATGCCAAATCCCAAGTTTGGCCCATTCGATCTCAAAGCCCTGTGGCAGGACTCGCTACGCCGCGCATTGTTCGCCCGAGAACTGGGGCGTTCCCTGCAACTCAATAACGCCGAAGATCTGTTCGCCGGCGCCTTACTTCAAGACATATCCATACCGCTTCTGCTGAAAGAACTCCCCGAGCAATACGGCGTCCTCGTCACCAGACGTGCCGAAGAAGGGCGACGCTTGAGTGAATTGGAAACAGAAACTTTCGGATGGGATCATGCAGACGCTTCCGCCATGCTCGCTCAGCAGTGGAATCTTCCTGAAGAGTTTGTCGCCCTGATTGCCCAACACACGAAACTAGATGAACTTCTCGAAGCCGGTCGGGAGCAACGCGGGTCCGCCTGTGTTGCACTCGCATCGCTACTCCCATCATGCACCGATGAAGGCTGGGATGAATACGCCATCTTTATCGCAGGTTACGCTCAGCTGACGGGGCATTCCAATGATGTATTGAAAGAGGCATTCGAGAGAGTCGATATCGACACCACTGCGTTCGCACCCATCCTGCGTCTCCCTTTTCCAAAACAATCTCTGGTCGATTATTTGCAGGCCTGATTCAACCCCGCATTTTCCCAAAGGCAAACAGCAAGAGCCAAATGTTAAGCAGAATGTGGGCACAGCGTGTTTCAATCATAGAGGAGCATGAAAGGCAACTAATCTGAATAAAAATGCAACCCAGTAGGTTACCCGCGGCCACCTTCACAACAAGTCTCGCAGATGGTGTGGCATCTCTCACATTGCAGTTTACCGCGTATCTCTATCAGTGTTTTCCCCCGGCAGACCGGACAAACGCGATCTCCCTCAGCACCTCGGTCACACCCGACCCCGGCTCGTTTTTTCTGACTGTTTTTCTGGTCACTCATTTTCAAACCCATGAAGTAAGTCCTGTCTCTTATACACATCTCCGAGCCCACGAGACCGAGGCTGATCTC
>CAJXTM010000850.1 GCA_913061385.1 uncultured Rhodopirellula sp.
CGAGATCAGCCTCGGTCTCGTGGGCTCGGAGATGTGTATAAGAGACAGACGTTTTCTTGCAAGGTGATGGGCCAGCAGCAACTCTGGCGGCGTCGGAATGGGGTCGATTCTTTCGAAATGCGGCCGATTTGTTGAGATGCGGCGAGGACTTAGGGTTGGCAATTTGCCAGCATATCGAACATACTTTCACCTCTCCAAGGATTCCTCCCATATAGAGTTGAAGATGAGTGATCAGAATCAAGACGGCGATGGTATTCATCCTGAATCAAACCCGTTGCATCTTTCGGATGTTGAATTCGATCGCAACCCCGGGGATTCTGTCCCACCGGGTCAGTTGAACACTAAGCAGCCGGCAGGTTTGTGGGTCCTCTTCATTACTGAAATGTGGGAGCGATTCAGTTACTACGGTATGCGGGCCCTGCTGGTCCTTTATCTGGCATCGGCTATTTGGGAAGTGGACGCTGATGGGGAGAGGGTGCTGTCTTCGAACCCCGGGTTTGGATGGGATGATGCAGATGCGTATAAGCTGTACGGCTTATACACAACCGCGGTTTATCTGACCCCCATTTTTGGTGGTTGGATCGCGGACAAGCTTTTAGGAACTCATCGTTCGATGCTGTTGGGCGGTTGGATTATTGCGGCTGGCCACATCACGCTTGCCTTCACCGAGTTTTTCGGTGTTTCAGCTTCTGATGTCGTAAGTATGGAAAGCAGTCCTGGGGCACTGATCACGTTTGTCACAGGTTTGGCGTTGATTGTGATCGGCACTGGTTTTTTTAAGCCGTGCGTGAGCGTCATGGTGGGGCAACTTTATAGTCCGGAGGATTCCCGTCGGGATTCGGGTTTCACCATTTTCTACATGGGAATCAATCTTGGAGCGTTCTTATCACCGCTGATTGCAGGAACCTTGGGGCAAAAAGTGGGTTGGCACTGGGGGTTCGGATCGGCCGCCGTTGGAATGATTCTCGGGTTGCTCTGTTACCAATACCTAAGGCCAAAATACTTGGCGGGGGTTGGCCTTTCGCCGAAAGAAGTGAAAAAACAGCAGGCAGTCTCAAAGGTCGACGAAGCAGAACTGAAACGACCTCTTAATAAAATTGATATGCAGCGACTTGCTGTGATTCTAATTTTGGCGTGCGTTGGGAACATTTTCTTCTGGGCAGTCTTCGAACAGGCAGGCAGTTCGTTGAATGTGTTTGCCGAGCAGAACACGAATCGAGTCGTTGCTGGTTACGAGTTTCCGTCGACTTGGTATCAATCAGTCAATGCATTAACGATTGTGCTGTGTGCACCGTTCTTTTCAATGCTGTGGGTATGGCTTGACCGAAAGAAAGCAAATCCTTCAACCCCCATGAAATTTGCACTCGGGTTGTGGTTGCTCGGGTTGGCATTCATCGCGATGGTGTTTGCCGCGATGGAGACGAAGGATGGAAACCTCGCTGGGCCACAGTGGTTGTTGATTACCTATGTCATTTGCACTTGGGCAGAATTGTGTCTCTCGCCTGTCGGCTTGTCCGCGGTAACGAAACTTGCTCCTTTGAAACTGCAATCACTGATGATGGGTGTTTGGTTCCTGTCATTTTCGTTGGCCAACGGTTTGGGAGCAGCAATGGCTGTCATCTCAATACGCTTCAAGCCAGGTGAAAATGGTGAGCCGCCAGAGTATTCATTCTTCATCGAAGGACTACCTGGGTTCTATCTGATGCTTGTCGCGGTGACGATTGTTGCTGGAGTTGTGATTTTTGCGATCTCGCCAATCTTGAAACGAATGATGCATGGGGTGAAGTAGGGCACCAACCGTGCAGGCATGGCTTGGGCTGGGTGACTTCAAATTACGAGCGTTGTCGTTGCAATGACGGATGGGGTGTGCAGCGATTCGCATTTCATGATGTGACCTTTGATGAGTCTTGTTCGTTTTACAATGTCCGATTCATGAGTGCGAGGAATGCAGAATCGGTCTGTGAACTTTTCGGTCAGAGTTATCTGACCCTCATTGACGGAAATAAAAGATTGCAGGATTTCACAAAGTGGGTGGTTGCAGACGGGGGACTGGGGTGTTGCTGCTCTCGCTCGCGAAGAGAGTGACTGTCTTTTGATGGCGCGGGTATGTGAGTGTCAGAGGTAGCGGTGAATTTCGAAGTCTGTTTGCATTGACCTGATGCTTGTTCTTTGACGTCTTGAAAAGCGTATTTGTTGGACTTAGTTTTTATCCGAGAATTTCCATGCGTCTGCTTGTGGTGATTAGTCTTTGTATCATCGGAACTGTCACGTCAGCCGGTGAGAACTGGCCTAGGTTTCTGGGGCCTAGTGGTCGGGCGACAAGCGTGGATTCCAATTTGCCCCTCCGGTGGAGTGATTCAGAGAATCTGAAGTGGAAAGCAAAGATTGGCCCCGGTTCCTCCAGTCCAATCGTGTGGGGTGAACGGGTGTTTGTCACAAGCTATTCAGGTACAGGGCAGAACGTCTCAAGAACTCTGCATTGTTTGAATCGCGATAATGGTTCATCAGTCTGGAACTTCAAAGTCGAGAACAGTGGTGCCGAAGATGGGATGCAGGGTTATCTCACTGAGCATGGTTACGCGAGCAATACTCCTGTCACGGACGGCAGTCTGATTTATGTCTTCTTTGGGAAGATGGGAGTCCATGCAGTTGACTTCGATGGCAAGAAAAAGTGGGAAGCTTCCATCGGAAAAATGTCAAGCAATCGACGTTGGGGTTCTGGGGCCAGTCCTGTGCTCTACAAAGACTTGCTGATTATCAACGCAGCAGATGAAGGGCGATCGCTTGTGGCGTTTGATAAAGCTACAGGAGATATCAAGTGGAAGTCCGAAGCCGACGGCTATGAGTTGTCTTATAACACGCCGACGGTGGTCGCTCAGCACGAAGAACTGGTAGTTGCGGTGCCCGGTGAATTGTGGGGCGTGAATCTGAAAACTGGAAAGCTGAAAT
>CAJXTM010000851.1 GCA_913061385.1 uncultured Rhodopirellula sp.
GTCTCGTCCCACGACGAAACTGGTTCGCATCACCACACCACGCTGATTGGGCAAAATGCTCTCTGCGAAGGCAGTTTCCCATTCTTTTGCAACTGTCGGCGCTAACCCATACCCAGTGGCTGATTCTTCATTGCATACGGCGCTGGGAGGATCACCGTAAATGTGGGCAGTGCTCATTTGAACCCACACCGGTGGCGGTGCTTGTACCTCTCGCATCGCTGCTCCCAACGCACGCGTGGACTCAATACGCGATCGCAATATCTCATCTTGGTGATCAGGCGTCTTGATGCAGTTTACCGTGCGTCCGGCTAGATTCACGACGGCGTCACAGCCATCGATTACTGTGGTCCAGTTACCTGGGTTGCGACCATCCCAAGCGGCGTGTTTCCATGTTCCTGTGCTTTTGGGTGTCGATCGTGAGATGATGGTGACTTCGGCACCCTTGGCGATCAAATGTTCTGCCATTGAGAGTCCAAGAAAACCACTACCGCCTGTAATGGCAATTCGCTTTCCTGATAAGCAAGTGCTCATGAGTTTTTCCTTTCAGTAGTCGATATGCTGCTGCAGTCAGTATAGCGAATCTCTCAATCAAAACTCACCTCAGGCCAATTGGAACAGGCGTGGAATTGAGAATCAGATCTTGGTTGAATTTCCCGATTGGAAGATTCGTGCACAGCCACAACCGTGGGTAACGTTTTCGAGATGTCTGTGTAACCATGCCCGGGCATGCGGCTAAATGTGTGCGGCCGTGCAGCATTGTGCAGCGAGCAGAGGTCGTAGGGGCTGGCATCCGAATGCTCTGTTACCAAGGCATCGTCACTCCACGGGCTGGGGCTATGCAATACCGCATTGTCCGCATTGCGATACAATATGAACTATTGTTGTGTGAACTTTGCGAACCGCCGTCCTAGGAAGATAACGAATCAAAATGATCCATCGAATTCACGCCACCTCGCTGTTGTTTCTGCTTGTGTCATCCAGTATCGCGGTGGGGCAGGAACCTAGTGATAAAATTGCTCTTCCGGTTCTGAAACCGGTCGATGCTGCGATGCAACGTTTTGTTGATGAAGGCCAAGTGTCGGGCGCGGTAACACTTGTCGCACACGGCGGAAAGGTAGCCCATCTTGGGTCGGTAGGATTGGCGGATATCGATTCTGAAAAGGAGATGCAAACCTACAAAATGTTCTCAATTGCCTCGATGACAAAGCCAGTGACAGCAACAGCGGTGATGATCTTGCAAGATGAAGGCAAACTGCACATCGATGACAAAATTAGCAAGTACCTTCCGGAATACAAAAACGTCAAATTGAAAGATGGCAGCATTCCCGATCGTGAAATCACGATTCGGGACGCGATTACGCATACATCGGGACTTACCGGAAATCAGGTTTTTGATTCATCACTCAAAGATTCAGTGGACCAACTTGCTACGCGGGCACTGAGGTTTCAGCCAGGGACCGCATGGCAATACAGTCCCGGTTTGAATGTGGCTGGCCGAATTGTTGAGATCGTTGCGGAAAAACCGTTCGAAGACTTTGTTAAGGAGCGGATCTTTGAGCCACTCCAAATGAACAATACGACTTTTTTTCCCAATGAAAAACAACAGGCCAGAATTGCTACCTTGTACAGGATGGATGACAAAAAGAAATCTCTGACTGCGATTGATAACCGCATCGTCGATCCATCGAGTGTTAAATCCCCCAACCCCTCAGGTGGACTCTTTTCGACGGCCCGCGACATGTATCGGTTCTACCAGATGATCTTGAGCGGTGGACAGTTCCGCAGGACTGACAGGATTTTGTCCCAGCAAGCTGTCAAGCAAATGACTTCACCACAAACTGGTGATTTGGCAACAGGTTTTACGGCAGGCAATTGTTGGGGTCTCGGATGGTGCGTTGTCCGTGAACCTCAAGGGGTAACCGAAACACTGTCGTCGGGAACCTTTGGCCATGGTGGAGCGTTTGGTACTCAGGGCTGGGTCGATCCTGAAACCGATACCATTTACGTTTTGATGATTCAACGGTCCGATTTGCCAAATAGTGACGATTCGGAAATTCGCAAATCGTTCCACAAAGCGGCCAGCGAAATACTCGGTCTGTGAGAGGTATCCCGCGCATCTTCGTATCGTGTTGAGTGATCCTCAACGCCTGCCTGCGAATGTCGTTTTGGGTGTCTTCGGTCGAAGTGTGAATCGTTAGGAAAGCAGGGACTTCCCGTCGTCAACCGCACGTGCGATTCACGTCTGAATCGGAGCGTGTTGGTTACAGTTGCTCGTCGTTGATTGTGCGTTTCATTAGTTCGTTAGAAGGAAGTTCAGGGTTGAGAGCCTTCTGTGCGGTAGCAACGCCGGCGACCGGAAGTTTCGATGGATCGATGAGTCCCAGCTGAACCAGCACCGATGCTTGGTCCCAGTGAATGCGTTCTGATTTGATTTTTCCATCCTCAAACTGAACGATCACCACCTTGACGACTTCTACGGGTTTGTGGGTGGGGGGAACCCCCGGTAACAACCAGTCCATCTGGACTGAGTGTGTGAATTTGAACACGAATTCATCGACGATTCGGTCATTACCAATCGTCCGCGAGATGGGCACGAGCACGGTATCTTTGGGCATCTGAGGAATGAAATAGGTACCGTAGAAATGTTGAAGCTGCTTGCGGTTTACGCCACCTGTCATGACCGGAATGTGATTGACATTGGGGTGGTCGACCATGGTATTGACCGCTGCGAATGCACTTTTGTCTTTGAACTCGCTGGCTAGATGTTCTTCCCAGAGTTTTTCTAGTTCTTGCTGTGCAGGTGATAATTCTGTGCGGGGTCTCACAGGGACTTCTTGCGTTTTGGGATTCTCGGCAGCGTCTGTTTGAGCAGGCCCGATGGAGACGCCGGACGCTGCTGCTGCTGTCTCTTATACACATCTGACGCTGCCGACGACTCCTTACGTGTAG
>CAJXTM010000852.1 GCA_913061385.1 uncultured Rhodopirellula sp.
GAGATCAGCCTCGGTCTCGTGGGCTCGGAGATGTGTATAAGAGACAGATCAATGGACAGTGAGAGTGTGCGATTGGCAGGTGGTACATTCCTGCGTTCCCCAGCCGAAATCGTGGTTACGGGCAGTTATGCAGTGAATGATTTGCAGCCTGGTCAGAATCTCCGATTTCAGTGCAGTCTAAACCGGCTTGGACGCACATTGGGTGAGGTCAGTGAGATTTCCCTTGTTTCTGGCAAAGACGAGCCCAACGGAGTAAGAGTTATTCAAGAGGGCCGCAGACCAAGTGATCACTCGATTTGCGAGATCACCGCACAATGCAGTCGAGTGACAAATGGCCGCTTGGTTGTAAAGGTTCTGGGGAACAACGGTTTCACACGCAAATCAACGCTGTCCATTCCACTGGCGAAGGATGCGACCGTTCGTTTCATGAGCACCGACATCGATCGCGCCGCACCAGGCGCCGAGGTAACTCAACTGATTGCCGTACGTCTGAACACAGGAGATATCGTTGCCAAAAAACTTGAAATTGAAGTCACGAGAAAAACCACTGCACGAGCGAACATTGATGATTCCCTGCTTGCCAAATATCGGCATCTGTCTGACGAACCACAAAAACCAAGGTTGATTCGATCGCAGCATTACGCGTTCATCACAGATGTGTCAGAACGCCAGGCAAGAATCATTCTCGACAAGCTTGAGATGATGGCCATGCTATTGTCGAAGTATTTTAGTCAGGTTCCCAGCGGTATCGTTGAGGGATTTATAGTGCGTGACCTCAGCCAGTGGCCAGACGGTTTGTTGAAAGAGCCCGCTGGTATCGCCAAAATTCAAGGAGACGCTGGGATCTGCTTCAATTCATCGCTGGGCGATCGGCATCGGTCAGTACTTTACTCTTGCGATGACCATGGCGTGATTCAACATGAGTGCACCCATGGATTTTGCCATCTCGCCTTCGGATCAACTGGTCCAACTTGGCTTGCGGAAGGCCTGGCAGAGATGGGCCAATACTGGAAGTTGGACAAACAAGCCGTCAATATCAATCCTCGCGTCATCGCTTATTTACAGGGCAGCCAGCCCAAACGGAAACTACTTGAAATCGCTGTACCCGGACGCGTTGATCCAGGTTCTTGGCAAGACTACGCGTGGCGGTGGGCGTTGTGTCATCTACTAGCCAACAATCCCAATTACGCAGACCGCTTCAAGCCACTTGCCATCGCCCTAATGAAAAATCGCGAGGGCGTCTCATTCAAAGCAGTCTACGGTCCAACCGGGAAGCAACTCGCATTTGAATACGCTTTGTTTCTCGAAACATTGGACAACGGATACCGTGCCGATCTGTGTGCCTGGCAATGGAACCGGAAAAGCTCACCACTGGCAGGGAAACGACGAACGCAAGTAAAGATATCAGCAATGTTGGGCTGGCAGCCAACGGGCGTGAAGCTTGAAAGAGGAGCAGCCTATGACCTAGCCGCTATAGGAAATTGGAAAATCGCAAAAGACGGTGGCGAGTACAACGCAAACGGTGACCAAGCTGGACGCGGAGAGCTCGTCGCGGTGATTTTTAATGACTTCGAACTTTCCGATCCATTTCCAATTGGCACGTTGAAGAGTTTCATTGCACCGACCGATGGACAGCTATTCCTTCGCTGCCAAGATGACTGGAACAAGCTAGCGGATAATTCAGGTGAACTGATCGTTCACATCCGACGAAGTCTAACAGCACCCTAGTTGCCACCGCGGCCCATTTTCGTAATCACAAACCAACGCTTTAGGGCGATTTGAGAATCCAGAAGAAACCCCGGCCTCTCTCTTGTTCGCCGCGGCAGTTCCGTTTTTGCTCACACCGACGCTCCACGGCGCCGTGGCAAACGGTTCCCCAAGCCAGCACTTCTAAGTTCGAATTCATCCAATTTGCCCAAAGACGTGTTTCGTGACTCGATAGATTTTTGTGCCAAAGGCCAGGTGAGGCTTGATGGAACTGTGAGCTGACACAGGGCAGGTCACAAGACACGGCAGGGCTGACCTTCGGTGCTGTGAGCGGGCATGATGCCCGATGCCGATTCGATACTTGAGCTGATCGAGCTGAAGGCAACTGAACTCAAGCAATCGCTCCCCGCCAATTCAGGCTTATCAGTTCTTCCCGGTCCAGCTCGCCAATTCATAGGCCACTGATACCGCAGTTACCGCCCAAAAACCCACCATTTCCACCGGCATCGTTCCCGAGCGAATCCCCATTCGCTTTTAGAATTGACTCCTAGCCATTGGTTAATGAGAGCACATCGCCGGCCCCCTGAGTTTTGACTCCAGCATAAGCTAACCCTATGTTGTACAGCTTTGAAATGAATTACATCCGTGACCCTCATGGGACGAAACCCTTACGTGCGCACTTATTTCCAAACTCCCCTTCGCTTTTTGTTGCACTTTTCCATTCTTCTTACATTCGCAATCGGTGGTTGCAGCAGCAAAGACACGAAACCAGTACAAACCGTGGGCGACGCGATCGATCAATACCTGCAGGAAAACCCAGAAGAAGCCTACAGCAGCGATGGTTCGCAATCGCAAGAGACAGACGAAGACGGTGCGGAGGAATAGCCTCACTGTCCCGTTCAAATAAGATCACGAATCTCTTCCTGCTCACTTTCAACTTCAATTTGCTTTATTAAAAACCCGGCGTACTTCCGAATGCACACTCACCAAAAACGGCTTGGCTTTACGCTAAGCGAGCTCTTAGTTGTGATAGCAATCATCGGGGTCCTTGTTGGACTTTTGCTGCCAGCAGTTCAAGCGGCACGAGAAGCTGCTCGACGAATGAGCTGCAGCAGCAACTTCAAGCAGATTGGTCTCGGGCTTCACAACTACCATTCAAATTTCAAGCGTCTGCCCATGATGCGTGGGGGCACCTGTCTCTTATACACATCTCCGAGCCCACGAGACCGAGGCTGATCTCGT
>CAJXTM010000853.1 GCA_913061385.1 uncultured Rhodopirellula sp.
CGAGATCAGCCTCGGTCTCGTGGGCTCGGAGATGTGTATAAGAGACAGCTTGCAATCCGGCCATCCGCATAAGCTTCATCATCGACGTCAGCTTTTTCCCATGCGGCGCCGCGTGGGAGTGATTTAATTTCCCCAAGTTTTTGATTGCTAAAGTACGCCTCTTCTCGCGTCAGTTCACCACCCGTGCTCTCGTCCAGTGCATAGTCAATCACCTTGTCGGGTTGGAATGGAACGCTCCACGATAATTTATCATTGATGTTTCCGTGACCGATATGAAATACCTTGCCGATTCCGGCTGAATGATAACCGTGATTTTTGAAATGTTGTGGAAGTGTGACGACTTCCGGAATCGCTTTCCGAATGTGGTAGCCAAGGCTGTAGACGCCGGTTGATGTGGAGCGTGAACCAACCAGAAGGTTATTTCGTGAAGGAGCGCAGACCGCTTGGTTGCAATAGGCCGAATCAAAGCGGGTTCCAGATTCAGCAAGCCGATCTAGATTGGGAGAGTGCACCCACTCTTCTCCGTAAGCACCAAACGAAGGTTTAAGGTCGTCGACTAACAGCAGTAAAACATTGGGGGGACCCGCCGATAGTGATTCAGTGCAAAGCAACAACAGGCAAAATGCAGCCAGGGGAAAGCGATTCATGGTGCAACGTAGTGACGGGAGGATGTGGTGGGAATGTCGGCTGTGTTCCAATGTAACGAGAGTTTTCTCCCGTTACAAAAAAAGGCAGAGTTGCATATAGCAACTCTACCTTGAAATGTTTTAGAAAAATCGCCTTATCTGCAGTCCTGTTTGCAGGCTGACGGGCGAAGTTTGCAGAGTTCGGTACCTAGGCTTGGAATGAGCTTCCGCAACCGCAACTCTTCACAGCGTTCGGGTTTTCGAATGTGAAGCCTTGCTTTTCCAGGCTTTCGTACCAGTCGACTGTGGTGCCGTCGAGATACAACGCACTCTTCTTGTCGACAACAACGGCGACGCCGTGGCACTCATACTTGGTGTCAGCTTTGTCGTCAAAGCTGTCGTCGAAGTTCAATGTGTAGCTGAAGCCACTGCAGCCACCGGCAGCAATGCCGATACGCAGTACCATGTCATCGCCAAAATTGTGCTCTGTCTGGAACCGCTTGACCTCTTCCGCTGCTCGTTCGCTCAGTTTGACTGCCATCTTTTTATTACCCTTTTCGTCATGGACGAGAATTGGTCGGTTGGAAAATGTGGGGGTGCCACTCGTGGGAACGTTACTCCCAGACGTATCATATTATTAACGAGTCCGGCGATACGGCAAGTCTCATGTGGGGTCAAGAAACACATACGGGACGGAATTTGCAGCTAAAAACCGGTTTCGAACCAAAATTTCCGATCTTTCCGCGGACTTTCCGGAAGGGGCGGCATAGAGGGTTCCTATCAGAAACGTAACAATGCGGGCAGATAACCCCAATTAAATGGCGATTGATAGCGGTTCAACTGTCGCTTTCAAGTGATTTTCAAGGCGGAAATAAATCGATGCGGCGAATCGGCACACTCGAAAACTCGGAATTGGCTCAACGGTTCTGTGACTACCTCGTTACCCAGTCAATTAGTGCAATTTGCGACTCCGAGAGTGATCAGGCAGACTCCGAGTGGAATGTCTGGGTTCACGATGAACGACAAATCGATGAAGCCAAAAGGGAACTTGCGAATTTTCGTGGGGACCCAGAAGGGACGCGATATCAGGTCAAGCGGGAAGCCACACGAATCCGTCAGGAGCAGATTGCGGCCGAACTCGCAGCACAGAAGCGTGCAGCAGAAAGTGCTCGCGTGGCAAACGTGAGCAAGACGGCGTTGGGTGAGCCTATTCGTGCTCCCCTAAAACAGTCCGGGATCCCAGTCACGATTGCTGTCATCATTCTGTCTATCATCGCCAGCTTGACGACCCACTTCGGACAACCGCGTGGGTCACGAGTTCCAGGGAAGATAACGCTCGAAGAAAAGGCTTATAAAACTCTTTCGTTCGTTGACAGAAAAGAGTTTGATAAGTCAGGGAAAGATCCATTCGCATCGGTGGAAACAGGGCAGGTATGGAGATTTGTGACACCGATGTTTCTGCATGGTGATGAATTTCATCTGCTATTCAACATGGTGTGGATTTACTTTCTGGGTTCAGTGATTGAAAAATTACAGGGATCAGCCTTCCTTGCCGTCTTGCTTGTGACGACCCAAATAGCCGGGATGCTATTGCAGGTGATGTTGCCCGATACCGCGGTGCTGCAACCGATCTTTCAGGGAACTCCGTTTGAGTTTCTGGCGAAGACCATGAGTGGCTCACCCTTTGCCATCGGTGCGTCCGGCGCTGTGTATGGATTGTTCGGATTTCTATGGATACGGCCCAAAGTTGATCCTGGCTATCCGATTCATTTGGTCCAAACCAATATCGTACTGATGTTGGGTTGGTTGGTCATTTGCATCACACCTCTGATTGGTGATGTGGCAAATGGAGCTCATATTGGCGGATTGCTTGCTGGCATGGGATTTGGTTTTGCGGGAAAGCTTAAACGCGGATGAGTGACAATCACTCGTCGGCCCTCGGCAATCAAAAACAGCATGCTGGCTCACCCGTTGAGGACTCTTTTTTGCGGGTTGTCCTGGAAGTCTGGAGAATCGCTCTGCCGTTGATGGTTAGCGCCGGGACATTCTCTCTCGTCCTTTTTGCAGATCGTACACTGTTGCTCTGGTATGACGGTGAGTCGATGAGCGCATCGATGGCAGGTGGAAACTTCTTTTGGGTGCTGGTTTGTCTGCCGGTTGGGATTGCTTCCATGACGGGGGCCATTGTCAGTCAATATGTCGGTGCTGATGAACACGAAAGTATCGGCCGGTTTCTTTGGCAATCGGTCTGGCTGTCGCTGTTTGTAACACCCGCGTTCGTGGTCATAGCATTCTTCGCACCCGCGTTG
>CAJXTM010000854.1 GCA_913061385.1 uncultured Rhodopirellula sp.
GAGATCAGCCTCGGTCTCGTGGGCTCGGAGATGTGTATAAGAGACAGGTGCTGACTAGTGCTTCCGAACGCAATTGGAAACAGGTCTGACCTGACTTTTTTTGTGATTCAACAGGGAATCCCCCGTTCTTTGAACGGGGGATTTTTTATGGTGATTGATCCGGAGGTCCCAAAGCATCGTCAGATTCTTTTTGATGGTTTCGACTTAGTAGGTAGCGGGTAAAATCAAATAGCCCACTGAAACGAAAGCACGGATCTACATAATGTTGAATCACATAAAAAGTAAAGTAGTAAGCCCGGCAACTTGCCCATAAGCAGATCAACAGCAGTGCGAAAATGTCCCAGCGTTGGATCTGAATGAGAATCAGTGATGCTGAAATCAAAGAGATCAGCAGGAAGAGAACACCTTTTGCATAAATCCACCTTGTCGAAGTAAGATCCTGGGTGAGTCGCACCATTTGAGACCGCCTCTGTTTCAGATATTGAAAAATCGCAGGAATGAATTCAGTCATGAGTCAAAAACAGCTTACCGATGCCTTAGCAGTTGTGCAGCGGGAATTGGCAGCGGCCGATCATCTGGAAACTGCCGACGTAGAAAAATTGCGAACAGTGATGCGAGACATCGAAGCTGTTTTAGATGAAAGCAGCGAGACGAAAGAATCCCTCAGTCAGCATGTTAGCAATGCAGCGCAGCGGTTCGAGGAATCTCATCCAGTGCTAACCGAAACATTGGGCAGCATCGCCGACATCCTGCAGCAGATGGGTATCTGATCAGTCCGTTTTGTCTCCCGTGTTCAGCCAGAATTCATCACAGGCCCTTTGAATCTGCTGCTTTCCAATCAAACGATTTTCGCTGCGTTTTCCGGTCCAGCGGTCCGCAACGCCTTTCAGTTTTACTCGAATTTGAGTGTCCAAACTGCCTGAAGCACAAAGCTGATTTGCGATTGCCAGTTGGTACCGCCCTTGTGGATAAATTGGAACAAAACGGTGCGCAAGGGACCATGATTCCAGCGATAAACGGTGCCAACCGTCACGGTCTTCATCTGCTTCCAGAAAATTGAGCAATGCTGGATCAAGGTTCCCCATGACGGATCGGTGTAACTCGATCTCGGCACGACTGGTGTGCGGCGAGTAAAGTGACCACGATGTCCAGTGGTCCCAATAACCTGATCGCTCCAGTAATGGACTTAGGACCGCCAGCAAAACCAACAACTTGACTGAGCAGGCAGCGATCGATTGCGCCGGGCCATGACTGTTTTGCGGTAGGGGCCTATCGGCAAGTTCGCCTTCTGGCGGTGCTGGTTGAATGCCCGGTCGGACCCAGAACAGGAAATATGCTTGTGCAATCAACATCAGATTCCAAAGCAGAACACCCCGACTGTGGTTGAGGCCCCATGGCCCCAGAAGGGTCAATAGTGACACGTGCATTAAAATCAGGACAATGACCGAAAGGCGACGCGTTTTTGGTAGGTACAGTCCAAGTCCAGCCAACAACTCGACCGTTGGAAGCAACAATGCCAGACGGGTAGCATCGTCTGCTTCCAAGTTGTCAGGTAGACCACCCATGAAGCCTGCTAGCACGCCTATCAAATCCTGGCCCACCGTATGCTGGAATTGGAAGTCAAATTTTCCTGCTGCGCTGTAGACATAGACACTTGCAGCTAGAGGCATGATCCATTTACGACCTGTGGTGGGATTCATGCTGCTGAAAATCAATGCGTAGAAAAACGATTGATAAGCCCACGGCTGAAGCCGATGTTGGTCGATGAGAAAAGTGAAAAACAGGGACGTGGCAACGAGCATCCATGCGAACTGATTTCGGTTGTACTTGTTTGTTGAGACAGCAACGATCAGCCCAATCAAAAGAGTGACTGATGGTAGGGTCAATAGATAGACAGGTACGGAAATGGTTATTGGTACCAGAGATACAGCTAATGATGTCTGTGCTGTCGGTGGCACAAACCACAAAGGATAGGTGGCAAGAATCAGTACCAACAGAAAGCCGCCCCAAATCCTCGCAAAGATCCACGACTCTGGAGCTCCAGAGCAATCAGCGAGTTCCTGTCTTTTCTGTTTCGTCGTTGCGATGGGAACACCCGTCCGATTTGTTGTCGTTTTGTCTCCTACAGCTTAGTCGACAAAACCTTCGGTCCACGACGTCAGCTTTTTAAAAGTCGCTCTGATTCTTGCGTGCGGGCCACAGTCACGCCCGCTTTCTGCCACGCCTTTGAACTACTTCGCACATTCATGACGGCAATACCGCGTGCCTGCAAAACACTGGTAGCACTTTGCAGAGCGTTTGCCCGCTATGCATAGGGTGATGAACCGGGGTTTAGCAGGTAGGCCAGATAATTTGTTTTGCAGGTTTCTGAGGAAATGATGGTGAGCTTACGGAGAATGACCGTCACACCATTCTACTTCTGAGCCGACATCGAGCAGAAATAAATTCACCCTAAAAGATGCCCATGGGTTCAGTCTCTCCACTACCGAGGGCAATGATAAGAAGAGAAATGATTTCGGGTATTTGCCCGTGTGTGTCCATGACTTTCAGTTGTAAGTTCTCGATCCGAAGTTGTTGTCATCGGTGACCAGGTTGATGTTTTGGATGTCTCCAATTTTGCATCGCCAATCGGCGGGTCCAGTACTTGATAAATGCAGCAGTACCGCGAAGTGATCTGCACGTTCGCGCGATCCAGCGATGAAGTCTGTGCGGATCTGTGTTTCTGCTGTTGTCACATGATGCAGGCCCTCTTTTTGAGCAGCTTGCCTGCAGGGTGCGATATTGCGGTCGGGATAAATGATCAGTGCTTGACCACTTTTTTGACATCCAAGTATTTAGGAAGTCTGTGCCGATGATGTGTCGTATGAGTATTTCAATGATAGAGCAACAGTCTTTCTGTAAATTCGTCCAGTCGGTTCCGGTTTAGTTTTG
>CAJXTM010000855.1 GCA_913061385.1 uncultured Rhodopirellula sp.
GTCGTCGGCAGCGTCAGATGTGTATAAGAGACAGCTGGTAATCAGTAGCCGCCCCATTTTTCGCCAGTGCAACAAATGCTGTCAGGGCCCGATCGTACTGTTTCCGCCGCATTAATTTGTTGGCAGCGCTAAATTCAGTTAATAAATCCGAAGCAGTTGGATCGACCTCAAATGTGTGGGAACCACCGTCATAGAGATGTGCGAACTTCATGGGCACATGAAACCCAGCGGTCCCCGTCGGTGAAAATGCAGAGTACTCAGAACCGTTCTCGCGGATTCGTTGCCGGCAGATATTAAAGTGCCACGGTAAGCTCTGCGAGGGTTTGCGGCCAATCACTTGATTGAGCGGGTCGTTCTCGTCATCGGTCACAGGTATCCGGATCTCGACATTCCAATGATCCTGTGCGATGTGCGTCGCAACCTCAGCCTGCGACTCCCAACGGAATCGCGAGTCTTTGCCAGCGGCACGGTCCAGATCAACCAGCGCCCCCGCTGGATTCACGACGATTTGATAGTAACTGTGCGAATCGGTGTCGAGTTCAATTTCAATGGCATCGCCATACCAGATTGATTCATCTTCATTTTTAGTGGTCGTGATGTTCAGTGATTCACCAACACGCTCATCACATCGAATCCCAAAATACAAAGCCTGCCCTGACCGATCCCAACCGACTTTGACTGTCGTCCCAAATATAGGCTGAGAGCCGACCTGCAATTCTCGCAAGTTTCCTGTTGAGGAGCTGAGGCAGTCTCGCCAATAAGTTTCATTTAACTTGCCATCGATGACGATTGGCTCTTTCGGCTCACGGACGGTTCTCAATTTTGTAACCAAACCTCGCTTCTGCTGCAGTTGCTTGCCCTTATTTCGCAACGCGTCAAGGTATCGATCGATCAGTTGCAGTCGTCGCCCGTGTGTCGACCCCGGCATTACAGATGCCTTGGCTGCTGAAAAGATCTCCAACAAAGTATCGATTTTCTGCTTGTCGCTTTCCATTGCTTGGTAGTTCACCTCGCAATATTCAAAGAACACTTTCATGGATGGGCCGGCGGCCCCGTAGAAGATCCGACAGTACTCATCGAGCATCGTCTCGACATCAGCGTCGCCGCCGCCCCACCACATGCGAGCGGTGAAGTAGACCTGAAAGTGATTGAATCCAATATTCGGATCATCATGAACTCTTGGAAAACTAAGCCAGATATCTTCACCGCGCGAGACGCCCTTGGTGGCATTAATGCTGTCACCAATGGTCCTCGCTACAAACGCCGGCAGATAGGTTTTACGTGCCGTGAACGGATAGTTCTCGAACACCAAAATCGGACGATCAGTGATTTCCAGCCAACTGGACCGCAATGCTTGAATCGCGACGCGTTGTTCCGGCAGACTATTTCGTGGCCGTCGCCCTCCGACAATGACCACCTCAACATTCGGCTCAAGCTGTTTGAGATTGGAAGGCGGATTGGTGTTCGCGCCGTAAGCACAGCAGACGATTCTCTTATGGGGGTGTGTATTGCCGACTTCCCTTGCGACGCGGTTGACAAAGTTCCAAACATGATTCGACAGTTTCCCCCGAGCACCCATCTTATCGATCTGCTGACCCGAGCAAAGCTCGCACTGACAAACCGAAATGTACGCATCGGGCGGCATGATAGAAACGGATTCGTAGCCATAGATGTCGAACTGTGCTCTCGCCCACTCAACAGTCGCGTCAAACAACTCCCGATTCGAATAACAGAGGTGATTCAGACGTTTACCGGTCTGCGTATCGCGTTGACCACCGTAAAGTGCAAACCAATCGGGGTGCTGTTTTTTCAGGATCTCGGGATGCGTCATGGTATGCAATCCATGTGCAATCATCAGCCCATAAGAATGTCGAATCCCCAACCGCATCGACCAACGCATGACTTCCTCGTCCACTGTTGCGAATCGCACATTGAACTGCCGCACCTCAAAATCTGGTCGTACCGTCCGATCTACTTTCGGCAACGGTATGGACGCCATTTGTGGGACGATTTCACCAAGTTCCCCGGGCAGGTACCAACGAACTCCGAGGCTTCGCAAATAACCACATACTGCGTTGTACGAACCGCGTTCATCGAACTGCCATAGGTACTCTCGCTCTTGCTTGGCCAGTGACAAGGGCATTCGTTGGCGATATTTGTACAACCCACCATTGGGAACCCCCAGCGACAACCCACTGGCCTTTTCCCACTCGGCCTGCAATTTCTCACCACGTCCAGAGTTGCTCTTTGCCCATGGTTCGATTGGTGTAAAGTCAGCATCGTCGCCAATCAACGCCAGCCACCCCTCACCGGACACAATACGGTAGGCACCATACTCAAGTCCATCAGCAGTGACGCCTAGCTCCTTCAAGCCTGGGCTTTCGCCTACGTAGATCTTTACTGATGCCCCGTCAGAGGGTTTGCTCCTGATAGCTAACTTGGCACCAGAAAGCTTCGCAAGATACGTTTGTAATTCATTGGCCGCCAACCGCGTCGAACGCGATGCCGTATCGCTAAGAATGATCTCAGCGCGAACCTCCCCTTCATCAACGATCATCGCCCCGCTGGCATTCACCTGCACGATGGAAAGACAAAACATGAAGACCGCAGCAACAATCAAAGTCGTTTTCACAATCATCTCTCATTCAATCTTTTCTACCACGTCTTTCCGCGGCTTGTCTTTGCTAAAAATGATTTTCCCGCTGGATGCACAAGTCTAGCGACGCTTACCCTGCAACAGAAACCCAACACGGACACTGCTATCCGGCGTGAAACCAAGGACTGCGTCTAACAGATTACCGTCAACGCGAACTCCGAGCAGCATATATTAACACACGTGACAGAACCCTACACGTGACTGGAATCTACACGTGACTGGAATCTACACACGACTGGAATCTACACACGACTGGAATCTACACACGACTGG
>CAJXTM010000856.1 GCA_913061385.1 uncultured Rhodopirellula sp.
GATCAGCCTCGGTCTCGTGGGCTCGGAGATGTGTATAAGAGACAGGTATCAATGATGCGTTACACCGAAAAACAGACCGATTAACAGCGGACGAATTTGAACAGATCAAACAGCACCCCGTTCTGGGATTCAACATTCTCAAAGAGATCAAGCTGTTCCGAAATATCCTGCCTGCTATTCGCCATCATCACGAATCTTGGGATGGAACAGGATACCCTGATGGGCTTTCAGGAGAAAACATTCCCCGTGATGCACAAATCATTGCCGTTGCCGATGCGTTCGATGCCATGACCAGTGATCGTCCTTATCGATCCAGCATCACGGTGGACCGTGTGATCGACACCCTCAAATCTGGCAGTGGGAAACAATGGGCATCAGATGTCGTCGAAGCCCTTTTGAGCACTGAAGCAGTCGAACTGGCCAAAGCGAAACACACGACTTTTTAGAATGCAAATCGGGAGGGTCATCGGCTGAATGCTCGACTTGGCTGTGATGGCAATCCTTCACGAATGGCGAAACTAACATCCCTGAGGACAATTGAACGCCCCAGTTAGAACAAGTTCACAATTGTCGCTCGCGTCACAACGCAACAGTTTCCCCAAATGCTCAAGCGTTGTGTGATCAAATCGTCAGCGACATTTCAAGTCTCAACCAACTCTGGACATCAACTCATCCCGCCAATCAACACGATAATGATGTGCATGTTGCTCCCGGCAGATCCCAGTTGTTATCCAACTTGCAATCTTCGCTGTCATGGCAACATCGTGTGCTCCCAGTGACGCATCACCTTTCTGCCCAGCAACTTCAACATCTGAATCGTGGGTGACCTGAATACGCACCAGCAAGAACCACGTGTCGACCCCCGTGGTTTTCTTTATACTGACGGACTGATTCCCCCTTCATTCCACGGTCAGCAACATGCGTACTTATCACCTCCTCCTAGCAATCCAGCTCATTTTCCCCACTGTTTCATTTGCCCAGAAAACGTCGCAAGTGGAACATCGTATCTTTGCGGGAACCGGCGAGAGCGTCCGCAACACAAGCGAATACAAAACTGACACGCCAACAGGCCCTGCCGCAACGCTGGCAATTGGTAATCCATTCGGTATTGAGTTTTCAGATAATAACGTCTGGATCACATCAGTAGACGACCACTGCATCTATCGTGGCACCCTAGATGGAAAACACCTGCAGCGGATCGCTGGAAATGGACTAATCGGATACAGCGGCGATGGTGGTCCTGCGACAAAAGCAACTTTCAATTGGCCGCACGAAGTACGTTCTGATGCCACGGGCAATTTGTACATTGCTGACACCCGCAACCACGTGATACGAAAAGTGGATGCTGACACGGGCGTCGTCACCACACTGGCCGGTAACGGTAGTCCAGGATTTGCAGGGGATGGAAAACGCGGTACCGAAATACAATTCAAACAACCGCACAGCGTGGTTCTTGACGGTGAAGGAGGGCTGTTGGTTGCTGACACGGTCAATCACCGTATCCGCAGACTCGATTTACAAACCGGCGTTATCCAGACCATAAGTGGTACCGGCGAAAAAAAGTTACCGATTGACGGCAGCTCATCCTTGGACTCGCCTTTATCAGGCCCCCGTTCACTGGCAGTTGATACGGAATCGATCTGGATAGCGATGCGAGAGGGAAACAGCATCTGGCGAATTGATCGGAAGACAAAAAAGATTCACCACGTGGCCGGCAGCGGGATCAAAGGATACACAGGCGACGGTGGCCCACCTCGATTGGCAACCTTCAAAGGACCAAAAGGATTGGTTTTAGATCACCGAGGACGGATCTTGGTGGTGGATACCGAAAACCATGCCGTTAGACGCATCGACCTGTCTTTGAATCGAGTCGATACCGTACTGGGTGGTACTACATCCGACGACACATTCCCGCTCAGGAGACCTCACGGGATCGCATACAAAAAAGGATTCGGATATCTGGTTGCAGATTCCGAGTTCCACCGCGTGCTGCTCGGTCAATAAAGTGCGACATCCTCTGCATTAGGATTCGCAGCGTTCAACAAACGAGTCCACTGCTCACCCGCCTCGAACATGTCTGATCTCACGATCATGACATGCCCCTTGGACCATTCCGCAACCCGACAATTTTTTTTCTGCCATCAGCAATTGCGTGTCCCGCCACACAAAGCTAGATACGGCTACTTCCAAATGCAACCAAACTCGATGCTCTGTTGCTTGTCCAAGCGAAAAGTAGTGGCGTCCGGAAGACGAGGTGAATGGATGCATTCTTGTCCTGACATGCCACCCTACCATGAACATCATGTAAACGGCCACCAGAGTCCAAAATCCGCCCAGCCACAAATCCGAAATACCACCGACTACCAAAGCACCAAAAAAAACGCCAAAGCAACCACGATCAAACTTCGCATCATTCGCGTCGATTCCCGGACCTTGGCTGGGCGCCGCTCAACATACTTAGTGTTCACAACACCGGAAACCGGCAACGCTCCCGCTTCAATCGGCACCGTTTGCCCACGCTCTCGATCAAAAATGAACTCGACGTTACGCCCAGCCTTAGAGGGATCACGCGCTACGCCCTGCTTTCTAATCAGGGAAAGTCGTCGTCGCACGAGCTGAAACTGAACGAGACCCCGTAAGCTACGCCACTCGTCCTTCACGCCACTCGGGGTCGCGAACTGGAGCATTCTCTTTCCAACCAAAACATGACACTTTGATTGCCCCGGCGGAAAAAACGAATCGCGTTTTGGCAACAATCGACTGGCTAAACCAACCCCAGCGATAAAAAAACCATGAGTCTCCATCGAACAACGTAATTCCCTCAGCACAAATTTTCCCACCATCCATGGTGGATGGTTATTCTTGAATAGGGCTGCCCGGTATCTGTCTCTTATACACATCTGACGCTGCCGACGACTCCTTACGTGT
>CAJXTM010000857.1 GCA_913061385.1 uncultured Rhodopirellula sp.
TCTACACGTAAGGAGTCGTCGGCAGCGTCAGATGTGTATAAGAGACAGCGCGTAGAGCGTGTAATCGTTACCCTGACCAACGCCCGTTCCAGCGTGGTACTTGGTGCCAACCTGACGAATGATGATGTTTCCAGCTCGGACTACTTCACCACCAAACTTTTTGACGCCACGGCGTTGGGCGTTGGAGTCGCGGCCGTTTCGGCTCGAACCCTGTCCCTTCTTATGTGCCATTTTTCCTTACCTGATATCAATGATTTCCTGTGAATTGATTGCTCGCTCCCCAAGTTAGCCGGAAATGGGTAATTCCTCAAGAGGCAAACCAGCCTTGTAACGCTTCAAGAGTCCGTCTTTTTCGATGAATCGCAATAAAATCGGACATGCTAGCGTCCACAGACGCAATTCGGCGAATTTTACGTGCCGGGCACCTGAGGCAGGGCGGATCATCGAAAAACGCAAGACGGATGGCAAGTCGTGGGGTTTTGACCCGTGGCAATGCTCGGTGATCAGGCTCGGTGATCAGGTGCGAGGGGGATCGCCTTATGCATCACCAAGGCGTTGGAGGATGCCGACGACTCCCAGGCGTTTTTCGTCTCCCGTTCAGGAGTAGGCTGATCGCCACGGTTCAGGGCTCGTCTGCGAGTTCGTTGTGGTTTACGAGATTGACAACACTCGATTAAGATTCATCATCAGCATTCTTGAGAAGCTTGTTCAGGGTGGCCTCAAAATCACGGTTGTTGGGTTCGGACTTCAATGCCGCCTTGATGTATCGTGTTGCCTGCGTTCGCTCACCGAGCTGAAAGTATGTTTCCGCAGCTTCGTAGTTTGCTCTTGCATTATCTGGCTCAAGCTCAAGAAGCTGTTTCAATAATGCGAGTGCATCCGATGGACGTTGATGCTTTCGCAGGCAATAAGCGAGCAGAAGCATTGTGGCTGTATCTTCCGGGTATGCTTCGATGACATTCTCTAACGAAGAAATTGCGAATTCATACTGATCGGTTGCCGAATACAGCAGACCCAGATTGTAGTAGGCACGAGCCATGTGTTCTTCGTTGTCGGTTATCAGAGCTGCAATCAGATACGGTTCTGCCTTTTCGATTGAACCAGAGTTCAGTAATAGCTCTCCGTACGGCAGGTGTGCCCGTGAGTAATCTTCAATCTCAAACAGAATTTGGTATTCCCTGTGAGCATCAGCGTACTGCTCTAGGTTGTTCAAACTATCGGCCAGTAAAAAACGGCTTTCAAGATCGTCGGGTGAGATGGCAAGCGACCGCTCGGCAGAGACGATAGCTTCAGCGAATTTCCCTCCCCAGTGATTGACCTTGGCCAAGTTTCGAAACGCAATGGAGGTTTCGTGGTAATCGATCGACGCATTGACTCGTTCTTGAACGATGTCCATGCTCGCTGCTGATGGTGAATTACCAGCAACAATCGCTTTGGCAAGCAATTCATCAATGATCCATTTGCCGAGAAATCGGTGAAGTTCAAGGGTTGGATGCACGTGGTCAAGGAAATAGTCATCCCCCAGACACGCGTGCCCGTTTTGGGCGAGGCTCGCTTGACGCAACAATTGTTCAGCATCCACCAGCGGTATGTCTGCCTGGGTGGCCACCGAGCGTAAAATGTCGCGTAGCGGTTTGATCGCTCGCAGTGGACAAACATCCTCGTTCAAGGCACGCTCAAAAGCTTGTTCGGCGTCTGACCATTCTTCTCGGGAAAAAAGAATCTGGCCTAACAGATAATGTGCGTCCGCTGATCTAGGTGAAATCTTCACAACTTCCCGGATCGTTTTCAACGCATTGTCCAGCTGGTTGTCACGCAGTTGCTGACGGGCAGTTTGAAGTTGGGAGGACAGTGCTTCCGTATCTGTGCCGTCGTCGAACAGTGACTTGAAAGGACTGGTTCCGCGTAGATTCGAGACGGGTGAAACAAATACAATTTTTGCCTTTGCAGAGCGAGCAATTGAGATCATGTCCTGCAGATTGAATCGATACTCATCGATCACTTCCTGTCGCCACGCCTCGTCACGCTCATATTGCAGAGGCCCGACGGAATGATTGAGCATCTCATCAACTTCTTCCGGGTACGGTTCTACGCTCTCTGGAAGCGTTTTCGACTTCTGTTTTGTGCTGTTTGTAACATCGGACCGCCAACGCTCTGCAAGACGTTGGACAACCGATCCTGTGCGTGTGCTTTGAAGAGTGGCGCTCAGTTCATTCATCCATGATTGGTTCTCGAACATGCGGGCGTAAGTGCGACGTTCAAGGAACTCATTTTGAGCGGAATAGACAATGAAAAGGTCCGGTTCATATTGTGCCAGCTCTCGCATGACCGCAGCAACGCGGTAACTTGCGTAACTCACGCCACCGGCATTAATCACTTCCCACTGAGTATCCGGTTCCAGTTCATTTAACAATTCACGAACCCAGCGGACATAGGACGCAGAATCCGAAAATGGGCGACCGAACGTGGTGGAACCGCCCACACAGAAAACACGCTTGGCTCCAGTCGGCTTGTTCTCCAAAAAAGATTGGATATTGAACCAGCTTTCCTTGTTGGCTGCAGTTGTCAGTATTTGATCACCGTTGGCGTTGGTCGAGCTAGCCAGCAAGGGAATCTGCTTCGAGAAACCAACGCTGGGGTCTTGGGTGCTCGTGATCGTCGATACTCCAAGCACGATCAGTAACAATTCGAGAAGTGAAAAGAAGCTCAGGGTGCAGACGCTGGCAAAAGCCAGCTTCTTCTTCCAATTGAGGCGTGATTTGGGTGAAGATTTGCGGCTGGCCATACGAGGGATTTAGGTTTAGTGAGCGATTGTTGAGTGAACTGGTTTGCAGCACCGTGTCCGGTACATCGTCGTCTTGTAGGTAGCAAGGCGGTAAATCTGTCTCTTATACACATCTGACGCTGCCGACGACTCCTTACGTGTA
>CAJXTM010000858.1 GCA_913061385.1 uncultured Rhodopirellula sp.
CATCTGGCGTGAGTTGGTGTGGCATGTTTTGAGGACAAGACGGGCTGTCGTCCAACTCACATTGCTCTTTACGAGTCCAGGCATGGTATCGCGACTGGGAGAGGCGTATGACCCGCACCACCGAACGCAATGGCAACGTTGGACGAGACCGCTCTATCGCACGCAACAATAATCGCTTCTGTTTTTCGTCAGGAAGTCTGGCGTGATTCAGTGAGTAGCCAGAAAGCTTCAGCACGACGAGCACAACCCGCAGCAGAGCGAGTAATTTCCGAAGCAGAGCCCGAAGTTGCAGGACCTCCTGTTGCAGTCGGATGACGTCGAGATGAACGACATCGACGGTAACGACCTTGGTGGCTGGCGGCTTCAACCAACCAAGTGCTGTTGATGTAGGGATGCCGTGTCGAACGGCACAGGTGATGTCCTGTGTCGATCAAACGAGTTCTTTCAGGCGATGATCGTATCGCGTTCTGCGTTAGGGCAGTGGTGGCCATGCCCCGATCATGATTCCAGTTTCACACAGATCAACTGACCGGATGCAATTGGGCGTCTCGGCGCTCGTGCCACGCGAGAACTCGCGCGGAAAAGTGTAGAATGTCGTGACAGACAGCAGGGTTAACAGGCATCGATCAAAACGGTGGGCAGCAGGCCCAGCAATTCACGACGAAGGACAACATACCAAGTCTTCTTTTCACACTTGGGCGAATCGCTTCTGATGACGTAGGACACGATAAAGGCTTTTGAAGCCACTTCGAAATCGCTCCGTTCGCTTTCCTTTACGATACTTATTGATGGTAGCAAGAAGGGCGTCACAGAGCGGTTTGAATTGCTGATCCTTTTCCGCGAGTGCTAGAAGTAGTTCGAAATCCCTTAGCATATAATCATCACCGAGATGAAGCGGATTTATTAAAAGCTCAGGGGATTGAAACTCAACAAGTCCATCCCGAATGCCGTGAATTCGCAGGCACCACCAGGTAAAAATGCATTTTGAGCATCTCCCACAATTCTCACCGCCGTGATAGCAGACCCGAAGATGACGAAGCAGCGAGTCAGAGTCTGCGAGATGCTTGATCTTATTAACCCTCAGGCATAATCCATCAAGGTAGATTGGGTTGGCCTGCGTGCCCAAACGAGGATCAATTCCGGGATGTGAGCCCCACGGGATTTCCCAACCACCCCGTTCGTCCACCGAGGATGCCACACGCATCTCAGTGATGTGAGGTGTCAGCAAATGCCGAAACCCGGCTAATGCAGATCCGTGGTATTCAATCCAACCAAGATAACGCTGCATTTTAGTTGGTAAGTCGGTCTCAAGAAAAATCACCTGCTGCCCAAAGTCCTCTGCAACCGCAGTGACGTTATTAATCAAGTGGTCAACCTTTTCAGACTCAGTGAGTGCAAAATCGCAACCAATGATTGAAATAAGAAACTTGTTATTGGCTTGGTTCATTGCCAGCGAGTAAGCGGAATCAACACCACCAGAAAAGAACAGGCCAGGTGCGGCATGCGATTGTCGTTCCTCAATAGGTCGCCCCGTCGCCGCTAGCGTTTTCACTTCGATTGGCCGGCAAACCGGTGTCCAACTGGAAATCAACTCCTGCACCTGGCGACTTCGCTTCAAAAGGCCATCATCGATGAAGTAAGGAATGTTTAGCGTTGTGCCGAGTTCCAAGCTAGGTACCAGCCCAAAGCAAAGGAGGGCATCAGGATTTTCACTCAGTCGATAACCGTTTGTTTTGACGTACGCATCAAACCAAGGTCTCCCCTGTTTTAGCACATCGATGTGAACGACACACTCGCCCTCTTGGTGGCGTCGAAATCGGAACTCAATGAATTTTCTGATCAGTAGGTTTCCTTGCTTCGCTAGTAACCATCTGAATGGCTTTGCATGCTACGTTAAAGGTTGTGATGCGATCCTGGAGCTGTCGACGTTTAAAACGAACGCGGGCATCTTGCAGGTCAAAATCGATATGGCGAAATCGAATATCAGGGGCTTTCCCCAAAGGATGCTCACCTATCTTTTGCATCCCGACTACTCGGTAGGATTTCTCTTTGCCATCCTCTCTAACAATCGTGCATCGCAGCGAGCCAGATCGTCCCGATGTATGCAAAAGGTGTTCCGCCTCCGCGTAGGTAAGCGTCTTTCGAAAGGTGAACTCACCCGGGTAGGTTTTGCGGTAACTGGCGATGGAATGATCTTGCTCAAAGGCGTTAACGAGGCCCTTCAAGTACGGAATACCAAATTTCTCGAACAAATCAGCGCCCGCTTGAGCGATCCTTGCATCCCAATCGAAATAAGAATCCCCTTCTCGAAGCGGAATCTGCGTTTGGCCAATAATCGGACCTTCATCAATTCCGGGTGTAAGAACATGCAAGGTGATACCACCATATTCCTGCTCCTTCCCGTCCAGCATCATACCCATTCTGGGCACGACACCACGATACGCTGGCAGGATGGAGGGATGGAGGTTTAAAGCCTTACTACCAAAGTGTTCTAGGAGTGTTCGGGGGATGATCTGGTGCGTCATGCAGGTCAACAGTGAATTTGCTTCCAGTTTCTGAGCACGTTCGATTGAACCCTTCCATGTTTTCAAAGGAGGAAACAGTCTCACTGAGATTCCCCGCGATTTAATGATTCGTCGGGTGTCCCACGTCGGAAATAGCAACCCCAATGGTCGATGTGGACTACGAAGTAGTGAGGCACGATTGGAAAAACACCAAACCTCCGCTATCTCATGTCCCAGTTCGCACCACCGGTTAATCGCACGAGCGGTGATCCAAGTATCTTCAGCGATCAAAATTGCTCGAAGATTCTGATTTGGATCCATAGTGCGCGTCCTTTTGACACCGGTTGAGTTGTTCAATCGCTTAGCCCTGATACTGTCTCTTATACACATCTCCGAGCCCACGAGACCGAGGCTGATC
>CAJXTM010000859.1 GCA_913061385.1 uncultured Rhodopirellula sp.
GATCAGCCTCGGTCTCGTGGGCTCGGAGATGTGTATAAGAGACAGGTCTGAATACCGTGGGGCGTGAACGTTCAGCGTCCTTGATGGTTTGGCTGACCAGATTTTCGAGGTTTCGCTTGCTTGTGGTTTCAGCGACCTTTGCGGCGCTGGTAGCTTGCCGCTGCTGCTCCTGACTGGCCCACAACTCCCACATCGACTTGCCTCGATACTGGCGTGAACGGTCTGTCAGAGAACACACCCAGTATTCCAGGCTGCCTTCTTCGGGGAAAAGATAGATACAGTCAGCAACGGCGGGATCATAGGCCGCGAACAGGTTGGTTACCCTCCGATCTCCGTTGCGATGCAACCAACCAGATGCCATTAGCTCCTTGGATGTGTAATAAGCACCAAAACAACTCACACCCAGATCGGACAAATAGGCCTTTTGCCTCGGCAACATAGCAATTCTTAGAGCTTCTTCAGATGCATTCCGCAATCGACCAGTCCGGTATTGTACGCCCCAGTTCCAGATGTTGAGCGGGGTCAGTGCCATGTCGTTGGGCATATCCTCATCACGATCATATTTTGGCAACACCGCGTACTGATTCCGGTGCAGAATGGAGGCGAGCATAATGCGGGTAAAATCATCCAGAGTCAGCGTTGCATCCAGCCGGTAATCCTTGCCTCCCTGCTTTCTGATTCTTGAACCTGTCACCACACCGGGCGCAAACGGTTTGAATTCGGCCTGTAGGGTGCGGAAGTAACGCTCGACAATGCCTTTCGCATCGCCCCGGTAAGGTGGCGTGTTTTCAATCCGCACGCCGAAAGCCTTTTCGAGGGACTCTATCTGGTGACCCAGCAACTCTCCACGGTCTGCCAGGATAGCATCGGGGATTCCAACAGTAGGCCACTGGTCAGCGGTAATCTCAAAACCGTACCGGCCACACAGTTCAGTCTTCTCAGACACAGCGGTAGTCAAAGCCCTCATGGCCGTCACGTAGGACGGGTTTTCCAATCCCACATAAAAGCCTGTCACCATGCGGCTGAAAACATCAACCACTACGTATAAGGTTGGGCGGCCAATCACGTTTTGCCGGTCAGCGGATAGCAGGTAGATATCGGCAATCGTCGCATCGATTTCGTACCTTGAGCCGGGCCCCGGGACCCCCGCCGTAGCGGTACCAATCAATGGACGAACGTCTTTCTGGTAGGAGATTCTGTTGGCTCGCAAGCGAATTCGGTCCGCTTTTTTGTACTCACGTTCGTAGAAATATCTCAGTTGAATGATCGTTGGGAAGTCCTCGCGCGACACATTGGGATTTCCCACCTCGAACATATCGATAAATCTTCTGTGGACATAGGTCATCGAGTGACCCTTATCGTTAACGTAATGACGATCGAGCACGATTCGGAACATTCGTTCGATGGACTGGTCAACCGTAATGCCAGTGCCTGGGGCGGTTTTTCGCGGCCTACCCAGTTTCTTTTTGGAAGTTTTCTTTTGGCCTTTTCCGCCGGACCTGCTGTAATCCGGCAACAACGCATTTGGTATCGCTCCCCGCTGCCAGTACTGTCGCAAGTGCTTGTAGAGGGTTTTTCTTGGTGTGCCAGTAAGGTCGCTGCGGGCTTGTACCAACTGGCCCCTGCCACTGCGATAGTAAATTTCCTCGTCAGCAAGCAACGGTGCGATTAGTTGGTGTCGTTCGTCGCGTATTTTCTGGGCTTTTGTCCCTTGCTGAACAGAAATCGATGCCAGATAGGAGAAAGGATCGTCTGCCCGCCTGAGGACTTCATCAAGCGTCCACTGGTCAATATTGGACGTTGTAACGACTTCGGGAAAAGCTTTAGCTGAATCAATGTTTATCCAGATAACAAATTTTCCTGAGATCATCAGGACTCGATATCGCTCTTCCTCCATCTGAACGAGATCATTGATTCGCAGCATAACTCGCCCTCAACAATGTTATGTCCTCGACAACCTGGAGATCGCCAGCCACCAATTGATTCCATGGAATTGAGATATCAAATGTCAGTGCCCGTAAGGCCATCAAGGCACGCAATCGTGCCAGAGCAGTGCCAGGCTCCAGAGAATAGGACTGGTCAATTGACATCCCGACTTCGGGGAGCCTAATGTTCGGATTAGCGTTCAGGGAGTCTAAGTACGTAGGAAGGCTATTGAGTAGTACTGCAGGGCTCTCGCCTTGGACTCTGGCGGAGTAGAGCAACTTCAGATTGTTTACCACGGTTTTCGGGATCTGTTTTTCAGTGACTAAATACCAGGAAACTTCTTTCTTTTGCCAGTAGCGGCGCTCAAGTTCCAGCTTTTCGATCGTGCGTGGGTCTTTGAGATCGGACGAGGCTTTAACCTGAATAGCCATTCGCTCTGGCCCGGAAGGTGCCGAGATATCAACCACGAAATCCGTGGACATGACTTGTGTACATCCGCCGATTTCGGGATGCCGAATGTTGGCTTCCTCAGCGAGCACCAGAGTATCTTCTAAACGGAGAGGGAATTGCTCGCGGATATCAGTGACGGCCGGATTCCACTCGAGCAAGAGAAAGGCCGCCAGTTCCATGTCGGAGAGTAGGTGATGGGTCCGTTGCGTCAGATGGCCCATTACCCGATGTGAACGGCCTTGGGAAGGCAGATCCCTGACAGTGAGCCAAGGGTGATAGTCCCTACCGCTTCCTTTGCCTCGATCTTCTTTGATCCACTTGCGGGTACGATTGTCGAGATTGTAGTCGGTCATTCCCTATTATTCCTGAGAAGAATGACCTGACTTTGCCACAATGCCCCAACAGTTACCAACTTTATTACAAAGTTACCAACTTTTTTATGTTGTTACCAACTTTATTATGATCCCACAAGCAGACTTCGAGTTTGTAAAACGCTACTCGACCGTCACACTCTTCGCCAGGTTCCGCGGCTGATCCACATCGGTG
>CAJXTM010000860.1 GCA_913061385.1 uncultured Rhodopirellula sp.
CGTAAGGAGTCGTCGGCAGCGTCAGATGTGTATAAGAGACAGCGACAACACCACGCGGGTAATCATGTCGGGGTTTTCTAGAACGTTGAAATGAGTACCGGCCGAACCAATCGAACTGATAATTGCCTCACCAACACGAGCGATGATTGTGTCTTCGGTTGCACCACCGATCAGCTGAGCAATGTTTGTTCGGACGGTTACGCGGGCACGAACTCTCAGCTCAATTCCGTTCTTCGTGATGGCGCTCAATGTGGTTTTGCCGCTGCGGCTGGGATCTGGGCAATCAATCACCTTGGGATAGACGCTCGTCTGGACTGCGTCCAGAACGTCGCGTCCGGCGAGGTCGATTGCAGCAGCCTGATCAAAGTCCAATGGAATTTCGGCTCGGTGGGCTGCGATGATCGCGTGAATCACGTTCATCACATTGCCACCGGCAAGGTAGTGTGCTTCCAGACGTCGCGTGCTGATACCTGTTTCGCGATTGGTGTCCAGTTCCGCTTGTGCTGACATCACCTTTGCTTGGACAACCACATTTGGATTGACCTTGGTGAAGTGCATTCGGATCAGGCTGTACAACTTGATGTCGGCGGCAGACATGTACGCTTGGAACCAAAGTTTCCAGTATCTGGCAACGAAGAACAGCAGCATCAACCCCAGAAAACCCAAGACGCCGAGGATTGCATAGAACACGGCAGAGCCGCCAGCCACTTTGTCCTGGGCTAAGAGCATGGTGCTGCGGGCTGTCAGCGTGACAGAGGCCGCAGTAGACCCAAGCAAACTTGTCTGATTGGTCAAATCGCCGAGAAACAATGTCATTTGGGTGCCTTTGGGAATCACGCGAACCAGAATCCATGTCCTAGATGATAAGGTTGCTGACGACGGCTGCAAGGCACGCCGTAAGGCGGGGGGGAAATTAAAGAACCAAGGGCGAGGATCAAAAAGGTCGGTAGAGGGGCTCGCTTTGCTGAATTAGCCCCGCCCGCCCATCGTTGCGGTTCAGGGTGGGTAAACCGGGCTGATTTCAACGAAACGTCGAATTCGTCTTGGTTGAGGTGCTGTCTAGCCGCTCCGCTGTCTACTTATGCGTTCGATAAATGCAGGGGCTAATCCATGACCGTGGGCAGTCCAGTCCCGTGGCCACGCTGGGAAGCCCTTTGGGAGATCACCCCGTGAGCGGTGGATGCACACTCGGACATGCAGCAATGCTGCGAAATACCGGCTTTTCATTGAAAACCGGACACCAGCCCAATCAGGTGTTAACAACCAAGACCCCGGGGACGCTCTTTAGATTCCCGGCTGATGCCTCTGCGAGCGGCTTTTCTGCCGCTGTGGATCGCTGGGGACTTTTCGAGACTGGGCACGTGGGGCGAATGGGCCACAGGGCTCAACCAGTGTCATCCTCAATGGAATCATCGGTGCTTTGACCGAACCGCAGGGGTGAAATGGCGTGGGGGCCTTCTGTGGCTCGAGCCGATGGGGTTTCCGGATGATCTGTTGCTTTTGGAGCGGGATCGCCCTCGAATCTGCACTCAAACAAATTTTTTGAGAATATTGGCGACCAATTCAGGGTCGTCCTGTTCACGTAAATGCTCGATTTGGTCAGCAGGAAGCCCTACTTTTTCTAAATGGCTGGCAAGTCGCTTCCAGACGGTGAGCCGCTTTTTTCCCTCACTGAGATAAAGTTCGGTGATCGCCTCCTGGGCCTTTTGCAACCCTATCGCATCTCGATTGCGATAGTAGTTTTTGATAATCTTTTCTTGGTGGCGGCTGTGTTCGGGTGGCATCTGGCGATTCTCAGCAAAGGCGGGTTGCGTATTTCCGGAACTGACCCGATTATCGGCTTCTGAGCCGTGGATCTATAGTTGTGTTGCCGTGATTCGTTCTGCAGAGCAGATGATGGGCATTGACTTCGTTTTATTCAATAAATAGTGAGCAGGGAATGACCGTTTGCCGTGGAGTTCGAGGCGCGACTACTGTCGAGGCTGACGATCGGGACCAGATCCTGCGTGCGACGCGGCAGATGCTGGCTTTGATGATTCGGCGAAACGAAATCGAAGCCGCTGACGTGGCGAGTGTCATGTTTACGGTCACCCATGACTTGACGGCCGAGTTTCCTGCCTTGGCAGCCAGGCAACTGGGATGGCTTGAAGTGCCATTGCTCTGTGCCTATGAATTGTCGGTCCCTGATTCGCTGCCGCTCTGTATCAGGATGATGCTGCACTGGAACACCGATAAGAATCAATCACAAATTCAGCACATTTATTTGCACGAGGCCAAAAAGCTGCGGCCCGATCTGAATGTTTTGCCGCCAGTTGATTTTGAAGAACTGGAAAGCTGGATCAATGACCACATGTGTGAGGGCTGATAGATTGGCCGCTAGTACGAGAATTCAGTGGGTCCCCCATCCCGAGTTGAGCGCCGCGCACGCAGCGTACGTGGTTGCGACGCGTGCCAAGTGCAACGACGAAAAAACCGAACAGTTGCTCGTTCAGCCGGTAACCGAGGTTAATAATCGGTTGCTCGCCTCCGCCGTCGATGTTGGGCAATTCTGGCAGCAGTATCTGTTGCAGATCATGTCCGATGTCCCAATGGAAAATGCTTGTGGATTCGCGTTGCTTTCCGCGGGGGCAAACGAAATGCAGGTCGACCAAACGACAAAGGCGATCGTTCACCGGTTAGGTGATGCGAGGCTTGCTTTCATGAGCCGTTATCCAAAACTTGCCGAACAACTTGATCTCCGTGCTCGACCACTCAGGGAGCGCTGGGAAACCTACGGTCCCGGATTGTTGAACCAAGTTGGTAAACAGATCTGGGGTGATAGCACGCCCGATGAATGGTGGATGCCGCAAGTCACCGCTCTCACGGTTCAGCCCCTGTCTCTTATACACATCTCCGAGCCCACGAGACCGAGGCTGAT
>CAJXTM010000861.1 GCA_913061385.1 uncultured Rhodopirellula sp.
GAGATCAGCCTCGGTCTCGTGGGCTCGGAGATGTGTATAAGAGACAGCAACTACATTGTCCCGCTTGATATCGACCAGCTCACGAACGGCGGTCGACCCGATCCCGATCGACAATAGGTCATAAGCCATGGGGGGGCGATGCTTGAACAGGATCCGCTTGCCATTCGGATCGAGTCCTGTGACATCCTCGGTGACCAATCTTGCGCCCACCGACGCACAGAGTTGCACTAGGTCAATTTGCATTGATTGCTGTGAGACTTGGCCGGCAAGTACGGCGGGTAGCATACCTGAGTAGCTGGCGACATTGAAATTTGAAATGCAAGTCAGTGCTGTGTCTTCAAGGCCCTGCATGCCGTACATGCGCAATGCATGGGCATTGGTATGGCCGATCCCCAGCAGGACGACGTGCCGCGAGGAGAGTCGTTCATTCATTCCGTGGCGGTTTCCGTGTTCGCATTTTGCTGGGTTCGCTGAATTGCCGTGTTGATCCCCTCTGCCAAATCAGATACCTCATGATCAGCAACGGTTCGAAGATCAATCATCACTGATTCGTCCGTGACTCGAGTTTGAATTGCACATCGACCGTCCCGCATATGATGCGCTAGATGATGAGGGGGAAATCCGGTGATCTTGAGAGCGAAACTTGGCAAACTGGATCCGGGGATTGATCCGCCACCAACCTGGGCTTCGCAAGAGACAATTTCGATCGCTATCTGTTGGTTCAGTTGTGTGAGCACCGATTCACACCGTTGACGCACAACTTCTGCGGGTGTTGTGATCATTCTCAGGGTCGGCAACTCAGTCAGTGCGTTTCCTGCAAGGTGGATCTCTGTCGTGGCTTCGAGCGCAGCAAGCGTGAGTTTGTCGACGCGCATAGCTCGCATGATAGGGCTGCGGCGCAGCTTTTCAATCCATTGAGTTTTGCCGACCAAAATTCCAGCCTGCGGCCCACCGAATAGCTTGTCACCACTGAAGAGTGAAATGTCTGCGCCAGATTGGATGCTGTCCAACACGTTGGGTTCCTGTAATCCATAGGCACTTAGGTCGATCATCGAACCACTCCCCAAATCGTCGATCACAGCAACCGATTTGGGCCGTTGCATTTGTACCATCTCATCGATCGTGGGTTCAGCAACGAAACCGGATAGATGAAAGTTACTGCGGTGGACTCGGATCACGGCCCCTGTGGACTCGTTCACTGCTGCTTCGTAGTCACGCAGGTAAGTACGATTTGTGGTTCCGACTTCTCGTAACGTCACGCCGGCGGCACAAAAAACATCGGGAAGACGAAAGCCACCGCCAATCTCAACAAGCTGGCCTCGTGAGACAATGACTTCGCGACCTGATGCAATTGCCTGTAGCACTAACACGGTTGCAGCCGCGCAGTTATTGACCACTAACGCGTCTTCAGCGCCCGTGAGTTGTGCTAATAACGTCATCAAACGCTCGCCACGTTTGCTGCGACGACCGGATTCAAGATTCAATTCAACATTGGTGTACCGTGAAGCGCGTTGGGCCGCAGCAATTGCTTGTTCCGCCATAGGTGACCGACCCAGATTGGTGTGCAAGACAACGCCAGTTGCGTTGATGACCGGTTGCAGGCGTTGGCCAAGATCAGTTTTGGATTGGCTGATCACACGATCAATGATCCAAGCGGTCAGCGGAGTTTCAAAAGTGTCTGAGTTTTGCAGGATTTGTTCGCGGCAATGTTGCACCGCCATTCGTACCCAAATGGTGATTTGAGCAAGAGTGTTGCTTTCACGTAAAGCGGTTACATCGGGATCCCTGAGGATAATGTCGACCGATGGCAACGATCTCAATCTTTCGGCTTTTGTCACGGCTTTGATTCGGCTTGGTCAGGCATGGAGTGGACGGGCATGTTAGTACCTTGAGTACGAATGTCTCCGTTGCGTAGGGTAATCTTCGACTTATCGCAAAATTCAAGCAAGGGAATTGCGTGTTTGCGGGTGATTCCCCAGTGGTCGCGGATTTCAGCAACTGATCGCTCCGCTGACTTGGAGAATAGTCCACTGAGCTCGTCGCAAAGTATGTCGAACGATTGCTGTGAAATGAAAAATCCGTGGCCAAGATCAATCAGGATCCGTTGTTGTGTGGCGAATCGGATGAGAGATGCCACCGTATCCGCGGGGCTATCCAACGCCGCTGCAGCTTCTTTTAGCGTCGGAGGTTTTCGCTCATCGCTGTACAGCGATAGCAACTGGTTCATGCGGTTGAGTTGCTTCTTCGACAGGACAGTGGTCTCGGAAGGAACTGCAATCATGCGGTTGACGCGTACAACCTGTTTCTCCTTGATGAGTCCCGCAAGGACACTTTGTGTTGTCTCTGGCGATGCAAGTGGGATGGCACGCTGGATCACGGACTGCTCATCCAGCCACGCATCCTCCATGGATTCAGCTTGCTGCGTCAGGATTTTTACAAGGAATTTTGATAGACGGCCCAGTAATGACGGGGATGTCAGCGTATGACCGTTGGCAGAAAGGATCACACCACTGGCAATGCACGCCGCAAGGGCTGCTTGAAAGGTATCTGGTTCCAGTCCGACAGTCGTTTGAAAGTCCAGCGAGTTGCTTTGTCGCTCACCGAAAAATTCAATCCACGCAGTCAATCGTTGCTCTGCAGATGCCCCACGCAGTTGTGATCCCAAATTCAATAGCCGGGTTGTCTGCTTTGCCGCCGGTTTCACGGTACCTAGGATTCGCCCACCAGCAACAGAGCCTACCGGGTAGGGTCTTCGAAATAGGCACGCTTGCCCATGAGTCGCGACAACCGGCTGCTCAAGGTCTACGATCACAACCGCGGATCCAGCGGCGGGGAGTACTCGTGGTCCGAAAATACGTGCTGCGGTTGCGTTGGTCGCTGTGTGGAACTGGATCTGTCTCTTATACACATCTCCG
>CAJXTM010000862.1 GCA_913061385.1 uncultured Rhodopirellula sp.
ATCAGCCTCGGTCTCGTGGGCTCGGAGATGTGTATAAGAGACAGGTTCAAATGCAGTCAGCGCATCGGCAGCAAGGTCCAGCTGAAAAGAGTGCCCTGGGTCGTTCCCATTCGAAGATTTGAATTGAAACGGGAGACGCAGGTTTTCCTCGACGGTTCCGTCCGTGAAAAAAGGTCGTTGAGACAGGTAGATGACTTCACGACGGTAGCTCGGGATCGCATCATTGGAAATCGGTTTTCCTCGATAGAATAAATCGCCAGAGCAATGGTCAAGCATCACGATCGCCCGCATTAATGTCGATTTTCCACTGCCGCTGGCGCCAACGAGACCAATCCTGTCCCCCAAGCAGATATCTAGCGAAACAGAACTCAGCAATTGCTTGCCAGTGCTGTTGTCGCTTCGTGATACCTCACGTAGCTGGAGTAATGGATTCTTTGACATGCTGTTGACCGCTTGATCTTTCTGTTCAAGTTTCTGCTGACAAGTTTCTGCTGACAAGTTTCTGCTGACAAGTTTCTGCTGACAAGTTTTTGTGTTCAGGCTGAAGTCATGATTTGTGGGTATGAGTATCAGTTTCTTGGTTTCAGGCCGTTTCGCGTTGGAACAGCGTTCAGGGGGTCTTCGGGCCAATGATGTTTTGGGTATCTGCGGCGGAGTTCCTTGCGAACATGAAGGTAGGTTTCCGACCAGAAATTGGCTAGGTCATCAGTGATTTGTTGCGGTCGACGATTCGGCCCCAAGAGGTGCAACTGGATTGGAATTCGAGAAGCAACTCGGGGTGTTTGTTCCCAACCAAAGAGTTCCTGGATACGGACTTCCATTCGTGGTGGTTTGCCTTGTTCGTAACTGATGGAGTGTTCATTGCCGCTGGGGACAATGATTGACACGGGAGCATGCAAGTTGATCAGACGCATTTGCTCGTACTGATACCGACCGCGAAGATGATCCAGCCACGGCGCTTTTGTGAGTTCTGCGAAGGAGGTTCGCGTCATGCACAATTCGGCCAGTGTATCGTCGATGGCTTCTGAATCGAGAGCAGGGATTTCCAGTTCCGGCATGTGGTGCGAAAGAAAACTCACTCTCTGGATAAATTGATTGGTTGTTTTGCTTCGCGGAAAACAGTTTTCCAAGTTCTGCCGGGCATGTTCGGCCAGAATTCTGGAGGTTTTCTCGTTGGGCTGGCATTCAATTGGTGTTTCTGAAATCAACAGATCCTGAAAGTAGCTTCTTCGCCGTGCGACCACGGCAGATGCACTGTCTTGAAAGAACGGCTCGTCGACTTCGCGGAGCAGATTTGGATCAAGCCAGTTCCTGTCAAGAACGGATGCAAGGTGGACGCTTGCTTCTTTGCCTTGTGAATCGACATCAATGCACAGAAAAAACTCACCTTGAATTGCTGCTGAACGTTTGCTCTGCCGAACACCTCGGCCACCCACCATCAAACCTCTTCTGGGGTCATCGTCACGCCGCCTTGCCACGCGATCTGGATAGGCAGACAGCAGGGCGCGTTGTAATGGATGGTCGGTGATCGCGGTGGGGGCTGGTCGCGATGGATCATTTGCCTGCTGGCTAGTTGACCGCTGGATCTGTTCTGCGATGCGTTTGGCGTTCTTGATCGCAGGCAAGTGACGATGCGGCGAACGCTGGTTAGAAAAAATTGATTTCAGACGCTCGACTTTGTCTGATAGATCGCAGTCATGGATCGTTTTGGATTCACTTGGGATTCCTCGCAGTGGATCTCGTTCTGTCAGGATGGCAACAGCAATCGCGGCCTCGTGGACAATCTGAAACTGCTCAGCTTCTACCATGAAACGGGCGAGTCGGGGGTGGATCGGCAGCGAAACCATGTGACGTCCCAACGTGGTAATTCTTCCTTCGGTGTCGATCGCGGAAAGTTGTTTCAGCAGGCTTTGGGCAGTCTTGACAGCCAATGGTTTTGGCGGTGTCAGCCATGGGAATTCAAAGACATCGCGTTCACCCCAAGCGGAAAGCATCAAAAGAGCGCTGGCGAAGTCGCAGCGAGTGATTTCCGGGGTGTCTTTGGCAGGTCTGGATCGGTGTATTGCATGCGGCCAGAGGCGATAGCATACACCGGGTGAGGTTCGCCCTGCCCTGCCCGCTCTTTGCTCAGCGGAAGCTTGTGAGACAGGTTCCAGTTCCAGTTTCGGGAGCCCGATTTGGCTATCGACTTTCATGGTTCGCACCAACCCTGAATCAACCACTCCAGTTACACCCGGAATCGTCAGTGATGTTTCAGCAACATTGGTTGAAAGGATGACGCGACGTTGTTCTGAGTCGCGAAGTACTGCATCCTGTTCTTTGGCGGGCAGATCACCATAGAGTCGATGGATCTGCAAATCATTCGCCCACGAACACGAGCTGAGTGCTCTCTGGGTACGATTGATTTCTCCGATGCCGGGCAGGAAAACCAGCACATGTCCAGGGGTTTCCTCGAGTACCCTGGGCAGCGTTTGTACAATTTGATGTTCAACAGTATCCTGCGAAATCTGATCGTTGTATCGCACCTCGACTGGAAATGACCGGCCTTCACTGATCATCGTGTGTGCGTCTCCGAGGAATTCAGCGATCGGTTCCGGTGATAGAGTGGCCGACATGACCAGTAGCCGGAGTTCGGGCCTCAGGGTGGTCCGAATTCTCTGCAGCATCCCCAATGCCAAGTCGATTTCCAGACTTCGTTCGTGGAACTCGTCCAGCACGACACACGAAACATCTTCCAGGAATGGATCAGCTTGAATTCGCCGCAGCAGCATACCCGTTGTCATGCTGATCAAACGCGTCTCCTTGCCGTAGCATCTATCGAATCGCACATGGTAGCCAACGGTGTCACCCAAGCGGCAATTCATCGCCTGTCTCTTATACACATCTGACGCTGCCGACGACTCCTTACGTGTAG
>CAJXTM010000863.1 GCA_913061385.1 uncultured Rhodopirellula sp.
TGAAAGTTTCTGCACTGAAAGTTTCTGCACTGAAAGTTTCTGCACTGAAAGTTTCCGAACTGAGCTGCCAACAAAAACACAGCACAGGTGGGGAACGCATCACAAACCCTGCAGGGCGACTCCGCCGGTCTTTTTTGCCAATTCAATCAGGTCCTGATTGTTTTCTTCGACGATAAAGACGTGAAGTATAATTCCTTTGAGTTCTTTTGGTTTCACGTTAATCCCATGATCACCATCAGTGACGATGATCAACTCCGGACGCTCAGCATCCACATCATCAACGACACTGCGAATCCGCTTGATACCTTCGCGTAAGGCGAGGTTGATATCGGTATCATCCCCGATGAAAAAATCATATTCCAAGCGACGAATCTCATCTTGTGCCTCGGCAATATCCTGCACCATCACCTGCTCGTGCACCTGAGAATCGAAAAAGCTATATCCGAGCACGGCTTCACGCCGCATGACAGCACGCAACCGATTCATCAGAATTGCCAACAGCTTGTAGATTCGTTCACCCTGCTGCATGGACTTACTGCGGTCCAGCATGGCATAGAACAACTGCTTCTTGTCACTGCGTTTTATTTTCTCACGAACCATGAAGCTCTTCGTCGCCAACCGATACCGAAAATACTTTGCTGAGGCGACCTTAATCGCCCATGCAGCAGGAGCCATCCGTGGCAACTCGTCATATGAGGTCATCATTCTCATTCGAGTCTGATCGCCATCAGCAGCGGGCAACATTTTCTTTTCGAATCGTGGCTGAAACGCAACGTATTCATTGGCGACTCTCGAAATCCGCAACAAGGCTTCCATGCTGGGTTCCGCCAATAATCGTGACGCAACATTCAACCGTCGCACAGACAAAGGGTGAATCTGTTTTTCCCCGGAAGCGTCGTTTTTCCCGCCAAAACACTCGGAGAACAATGATGCGATCCTGCCACGCGTGTCAATATTCTCAACCAACTGAATGGCTGTCACGCCACGATCAACGGACATTTGGGAATGATCAATCTTGTCAGTCGGTTTCAGCTTGCTCTCATCTGGCAAACACTCAAGCAAATCAACTTCATCGGCTTCAAGGCCTCCCACTTCACCAAGTGCCCAATTAACCTGCTCTGAAATGCGTTCCGAGGGGATACCAACAGCGAGAGAGCGTTTGGCTGTCGCGATGACTGCGACGTTGGCGATTGCACGATCAATATCGGTGCGGCCATGGATCTGATCAAAGTCGATCGCCCCGAGCACCAACGCAAGCCGATAGTACAATTCAGCATCGCGAGTGGAACGCTGCAGGTAATCATCAAGCACGCGCCAAAACCTCCACATCCGCATGCGGTAAGTGACCCGCGTTCGTCGCTCAATCTCGTTCTTGCCCGCGAGCTTCCCCTCATCAACCAAGTGAACTCCATCCCAAATGATCGGAAGAGGTAGATGCTGCATCCCGATCGCATCTAGTTTTTTGACCACTTCAAGTGAATTGATCTGCTCTCGGCGCTCACTCATTTCCGGGTAAGTTACGTGGGTATGAAACCTCACAAAGTCACGGTAACGTCGATCGACACGAATACGTTCCACTGCCGTCATCTCCCCGCTTCAATTTCACTGGCAAGTTCATCGACCCGCTCTTCTGAAAGCCGTTGCCATTGCTGCAACTTGGGATCAGAAACCTGCAAGTATTCCAGTTCATGTTTGAGTGCATCTATGCTGCTCATTAGTTCCAGCATTTCGGCAATGGCCCGGTCATTCATTTCCAGTCGTGCGTCTTCCTGAAGTTCACTTGCCTTTTCAAAGATCCCATTGATCGACAACATTTTTCCGTGCAACTGTTCTGTACGTTCATCAATATCACTCAGCAATACTTCAACGCCACCTTCCAACAGCGCCGAGCGAATCACGCCTTCGACATCTCGCTTGTAGGACTCCATTCCTTGAACATTCCGGATAGTGAGAATGTCTTCCACGATCATTTTTTTTCGTCCATGGCGTCCAACACTATTACCGGCAAGACGCAAACCACCCAAGGCAATTCGTGGCGAAACCTGAAAACCGGTCTCTCGATCATCATTTAAATTCGCAACCACATGTGCATAAATACGGTGCAACTTACGTTTGTGGGAACTGGCGTTGGGATTAGCGATCCGAAACAGTTCTTCGTAGTCGGCCTGTTCGTAAGACGGCCACCGAACTTCCAATTGCAGCGGAAACCGTTCCAGCAGTGCTTTAACAGCGTCGCTATCCTTGGCGAACTGCCTTGGATCTTTATTTGTGCACGCAATGATTACTTTTGATTGCATTTGCACCGGCGTACTTCCATTCATAAAAGTACGTCTGGTCAGTACATCTTTTAACGGCAGCAAAGCCTGCGAGGAAGCATCGAGGATCTCTTCCAGAACTACCACCTCGTACGGCAGAAAAGAACGTGAGGTATCGTACTCCAGACAGACATCCAGCTTTGCAATATTGGGGCCTCCCCAAAGGCGATCCTCACTCATGCCTTCCCCGAACGACTGCAAGAAGATCTGATTTTCGGAATACCCCATGCTTCGCAGCGCGGCCATCACCATCTCGGACTTACCGTGGCCTCCTGGTCCCCAGAGCAGCACATTACACGGTTGAAAAAAACCGTGCGTCAACACCTGGACAATTTCGTCACAGTGGATGAAGCGTGACTTCAACGTTCGTGCTGTCAAATCAGGAATCACAGACCTTGGCGCCTTCAACGGGCCTTCATCCTCGCTGCTGAAATCGCCGCTACCCAATTGAATGACAAAATTTTCTTCCGATGGTAATCGTCGCTCAATTTTCCGGGGCAGGTCAGCGGTATACGACTGCATACCCTGGACAAACCGAATGCTCTGGAACTGTCTCTTATACACATCTGACGCTGCCGACGACTCCTTACGTGTA
>CAJXTM010000864.1 GCA_913061385.1 uncultured Rhodopirellula sp.
TCAGCCTCGGTCTCGTGGGCTCGGAGATGTGTATAAGAGACAGCTTCATAGGGTGATTCTGATTCATTGATCACAGCGGCCATGCCGTGCGGAGTTTTGTCTCCATCGAGCACTTGGATTTCATATCGGTTTTGCAAATAAACACCGCTATTGCCTCGCTTCTTGGCAACGCAGAACTCGATGTGGAGCCGAAAGTCACGATACTTCTTTTTTGTGACAACATCTGATGTTCCGTACTTGCCTCCCGCAGCGGCAGGGTCATCCGTCATCAGCACGGTACCCTCATCTACTGGGTCTGGAACAATCTTCCATTTGATTGGAAGTGCTGAACTGAATCGGGGCCCTTTCCAATACGTCCACTTTGCATCAAGCATTTCGCGAGAGCCGTCAAAGATAACCTCAGCGCCGGCGATCGGCTCGGCACCAACACCAATGTTTTCATCTGCTTGAGTTTGAGAGCCGAGAAATAGAGCAGTTGCGATCAGAAGGAAGCAAGGAAGTCGGAGGGTATGGTTTGTCACAGTTGTCCTCTAGATGGATTTTGCGAGTGAGTCTTTGTGTTGGAGAGTTCTTGTTCATCAATGATGGTGCATTGTCCGTTGAACCCATGCTCAGAATAACCAACCCGATGTCGGTTTTGGGTAATGAAGACAGCTCATTTTAAGAATGCTCGGAAATGTAAACTGTTCCGGGTGTTTTTGCGAAATCCTCGACAGGATATTAGCCCTGCGGTACAAAGGCAGCAGCAGCAGGAAAATTGATTGTCGTGGTGTTTCCGATCGGTATTGCGGAGGATTGGCACTGTGGTCATCAGAGCAGGGCTGTAATCAGCGGGAATCACTCTTCTTTGCAGAGTTCCCTCTCATAGCTGAAATGCGGCAGGCTTTGAGGGGGGCACCTCGTTCGAGTGGGGCTCTGATTTTCACTGAGCCAGTCACTTCATTGAGTCAGAAGCAACGGCAGAGGACTAACTTAAGGATGCAATTATGAAGATTGCCTGTTTTGCAGTGATTTCTTGTGGACTGGAATGATTCCGGTTTGGCAGTTATCAAATTAGTTACAGGAATGACAACTGGGACGGTATTCCCGACCTTGGTCAGATCAATCTGGGATTCTAAGCACTGGAGTGAAAGAACATGACAGAAATAGCGTATCACTCGTCAAGCGAGTTGCAGGAACGAATTACTCCGGCAGAAGTGCTGGAGTTACTTCGAGCAGGGAATCAGCGTTTTCAAAATGGTGAACGATTACCGCGAGACTACGCAGCGTTGATCAAGGCGACATCTGGTGGGCAGACGCCCCTGGCCGCGGTTCTTGGATGCATCGACTCACGCGTGCCGGTCGAATTGGTATTCGACCTTGGTATTGGTGATGTGTTCAGCGTTCGAGTCGCAGGAAATATATCTGGTAGTAAGTCGTTGGGTAGCATTGAATATGCAGTGGCAGTGGCAGGAGTAAAGCTGCTGCTGGTGCTCGGGCATACTCGTTGTGGAGCGGTTACATCTTCGGTCAAATTGCTGGGCGATAAAAAGGATGTGACTGAGGCGACTGGCTGCAAGCATCTGCACAAAATCGTGGATGAGGTAGCGCCCTGTCTCGACGAAAGCGATTTCGTTGCATTCAAAGCGATGGGCGCCGATGCACAGACTGCATTTGTGGATGAAATTGCCCAGCGGAATGTCATGCGGGCCGTTGATCAGATGCTTCAGCAGAGTGATGTTGTCAGGCAGGCTGTCGACGATGGTAAACTGATGGTTGCTGGAGCGATGTACGATGTCGAAACAGGCGCGGTCAATTTCCTGACAGTTTGATTGACTGTCTCTTCATAAATCGAAAGCTGACAGGTCAGTCGCTCAGGGCAACTGATCTGTCAGCGTGTTGACTTGCGGTCGATTCTTTGAGTTCGAGTCGTGTGATGAAATGGAGTCCACGACCAAAGCACCAGTTTGCCCACATCGGATAGAGTCCCAGTTGGGTGCGATATTCTTTGCGTTCCAAACGCAGTTCTTCAAAGGCCGCGTCCCATTGTTTGGGACGCCAGTAGTTGTGCGGCAGTTTCACTCCAAAGCGACGATTGCCCACTTCGTCCATGAATCGTAGGGTCGGGCGAGCCAGCAGACCACGCACCAAGTGATCCTTGATCATCACACCTTGTCGAGCGACCCGGGCAGCTTCGCGTAGTAGGATCATCGGATCTTCGGTGTGGTGTAGCACATCCGAGAACAGCACATAGTCAGTGGTGTCGTTCTCTGAGGGGATTGTTCGGCCGTCAAAATGTTCCACGGGGATCCCCGTATCCTCCCTCACTAAGGTGTCAATTCCTTTGAATGTCAGGGTTGGTTTTCGAGCGATGATTGCCGCCGCCAAGCCACCATCGCCTGCACCCACGTCCAGAACCGTAGATTGATCAGGAATGAGTTCGGCAAAATGATCCGCCAGTACGGTCAGACGCTGCGATTTGACGTAGCTTTCGTGGATCGACTCGATGCCCATGTCATGCTCGTGATCAAGGGATGGACTGACAGGTTGGCTCACGCTTTAATTTTCGCTGAATTTCCAGCGTGTCAGGAATTCTCGATCTTTGACCAAAAATCCATCGCTCAGAACCACAGGCGGTGCCCACGTCGGACTGTCAGCGACACGATAGCTTGCAACCTGTTTCGTGTCCGTCCCGGCGGCAGAAAAAATCTTCAGCTCACCATCATTGATCAGAGCAAGGATGTGGCCGGGCATCGAAAGGAACGTCACGTTTTGACCGGAACGCCCGCGGCTTTGCCAGAGAATTTCACCATCGTTTGGATTGAGGCAGAATAACTGGCCACTGTTGTAATGTGAAAATCCGTAAAGCAAGCCTCCATTGATCACAGCTGTGCTCATGTCGAGGGCTGCTTTGGGCTGGTGCCAATTC
>CAJXTM010000865.1 GCA_913061385.1 uncultured Rhodopirellula sp.
TCGGAGATGTGTATAAGAGACAGCTGCTGAGGCAAGAGCAGGACCACGACTTTTCCATGCATTGTGTAGAAAGCAAGTGTCGAGATCCAGGATCAATTGCAAATCATGACGTGCTGTGACATCGGCAAGGCGGAGCAGTTGTTGTCCGAACCAAGGGTCTGATCGAGACAGTCGCCCATGCTGTGGGCGGACGGCTACGGCGCGATATCCCATCGCGGCAAGCTCTTCGATCGCCCCAGCAAGGTCATGTTGCAGCAGCCCGGCAGTGTGGTATCCCGGAAGCATGTCTCAGATCTAACGCTCGAGTAGGGACGATCAGGTCACACGAAATTGCAGAGAGAAATAGAGTGACGGGATGGTGAGTCGAAACAGTGCCAAGCCCCACAACGGGCCAGCTCCCAGGAATGCATACGAGGCAGCGAGAGGAATGATCGTGAAGATGCCAATGCGAATGGTCGTCTGAATCTTTATCGGTGTCGGTTCGCGAACTGCTCTAAAACCACGCATTACCACGGGAAATGAAATTGCTCCGATCATGAGCGGAAAGACACCGTTCGCAGGAAGAGCCCAGCCAGCTTGGTTGGGACTGAGTTGGGGAGCAAATGCCAACATCAAAGCACCCAGCGTGATCACAATCAATCCAACTGGCAGATTTGACGAGGGGCCGCCTTCTGCTTCACGTCGTGCCATCGTGGTGATGCCCATGATGTAGACCCCAAAACCAACCGCGATCCCCAGCAGATACTTCTCAAACAGTGGGGTGCCTGCAACGATTGCAAAACAGGGTGAAGCCCCCAGCAGAAAACTGAGGACTCGACAACTTCCCATCGCAGCGGGCGCCAGTGGAGTTTTCTTGAGGGGGCCGTCATAGGCGATAATCATGATCGCCAAGGCGGTTGCGACCATCGCCGGTAGCCAAGTCGTTGGTGCCCCATCAGCCGGGATGCGTCCCGACATCGTCGCGATTCCTATGCCTGCCAATAATAATAGCCAGCCCGCGACCCTGGCCTGACGAAGTGAAATCAAGCCTGCTGGGATTGGACGTCGAGGACGCTGTTTGCGATCCTGCTCAACATCAAATACATCGTTAAGGATCATCCCTGCCCAGTACAAGGCTACGCCAGCAAGGGCAACCAGAATGAATCGAATGACTGGGGTTGGACCGTGATGAACCAGCAGAAACGCAGCGCTTACATCTGCCAGCACCGTAAATACATTGGGTAAACGAACCAGTTGAGCCCAAGCCCAAAGCTGTGATCGTTCAGACGGTTTTGGCTCCATGGACGTTGAATCAGAGGTGATTTGATTGGTTGTCAAAGTGTCGCTTTCGGCCAAGGCGTTACGAGCAGAACGCGTTGCGTGATGAGAATGACTTGAAACCGCATTCTAAACGCTTTGGCTCGAATGTGCAGGATGAGGACCTGGATTGAATTACCGACGGGGATAAGCATGTCTTCAGTTAATGACCAACGGATGCGAATCGTCCAGTCACGGCAAGTTTGCTGCTGGAACGCGATTTCGGGATAGCCAGCGTTGATCGTTCTACCGCCGCGGTGCTGTCGGGCGTTGTGTCAACTTAGCGTCGTGGATTTCGATATAGCGATCGGTCTCGTTGGTGAAATCGACATTGACGTTGTCAAAGCGGAATCTCTCCGCCGATGGTGTAGTAATCGGACGAATTGAATACAGCTCGACAAGCGTGATCAGGCGACGTTTGCTTTCGCGGATCCCGGCTACCTGATCACTACTGTCGGCGACGGGGTCACTCCAGAATTCGATTCGGACAGGAAGGTACAAACCGAAGTTGGTCTCCGCATTGGGTTCTGCGTTGACTGCGACCCGCAGTTGGGTGGGGTAAAGCATTGGCCAGTCGGTTCGTTTCGCTTTTTCGAGAACTGCTTTTCGCTTTTCATCACGCAATTGCCCGGTAATCACAAATACCGGTTTTTGCTTGAGGCTGGCTGTTGTGACACTCAGTTCATAATCTCGCTGTAAGTTGCTGAGCATTTCGGCCCAGGCACCCACCTGCAGCCGAGCAGGAATAGGCTGCTGGGCGGCCGGTCCTGCCGCCCAACCCGGTAACTTGCCGACTTCGACACGCGTCAATTTGATCACTTCGGATATCTCGCTTCGAGTCCAAACCAGCCGGCCATCGCTGATCTGTTGCAGTCGGTGCTTGCCCTTGCCATCATGCATTGTCAACTGCAGATTGAATCGACCGGTGTTATCGCCAGCTTGTTCATAGGTGCCTACGCCTATCACTTCTCTGCCGGTCGTCCAAACGATTTCACGCACCTTGGCGTCAAAAGCTGATCCCGATACCAGTTGACGCAGTACCAATTGCAGCAGGTTGGCGGCATCAGATCGGGATTTTGCGATCCGATTCGCTTCTGAATCGTCATCTGCCAGGCCGCTTTGAAAAGTTTCTTTTTGATCGCTGGTTCGTGAAACCGATGTCTCGGAGGTTAGCTGTTGAGCACTCAGTGGACTGACAAACCGGAGGTAGACCAAAGTGGTGGCGACGACCGTGAACAGTAGAAGAATCCGTGCAGAGTGTCGCTGAGCCGCATTCATACGCTTTCTCACCGGGGTTTTGATCATCGATTTGTCCTGCTGCTAACCACCGCGTCTGTCGGGTTTCACGCCCCGAAACGCCGTTTGCCTGATGTGACGATCGATCTTCATGAACCGGTTGTGCCGGTTTTCTCAAAGATACCGCGTGTAACGTGCCGATGAACCACACAGAAGCCGGTTCGCCCGGACTTCACGGATAACTGCCAAGCAACCTCGCTGATCCTAGATGAGTCCTGCTGGCAAAGTCCACCCAGATCGAAATTTAAGACTGACTTACAACTGTCTCTTATACACATCTCCGAGCCCACGAGACCGAGGCTGATCTCG
>CAJXTM010000866.1 GCA_913061385.1 uncultured Rhodopirellula sp.
TCAGCCTCGGTCTCGTGGGCTCGGAGATGTGTATAAGAGACAGTTCTCGTACTGATAGTCGCCCCAGAAATCGTCCACCATCAGAAAACCACCATTCAGGCAATACCTTCGCAGCGCCTGAACCTCTGCCTCGCTGAAATACAAAGCCCCGGGCTCAATGATGTAAATGAATGGATAGTCAAAAAGTCGTTCGTCAGTGAGTTCCAGAACGATTGGTTCAGGATCGACCTTGAGCGACGTCAACTGCTGCAATCTCAAGGAGAAATTAAGATCACTGTCTCGGTAGTCTGTACGCCAAGCGGGACGTCCTCGCCCCCCCACTGACTCGTATTTGATGCGAACAAACGTGAAAACATCTCCCTTGAACTCTTGATCGATTCCCCAGTCAGGAACCCCATTCCGTCCTGTTTCGATTCCTCCATTTTGCCACCACTGTCCTCCGCGTTGAGCGACAGCGATTGATGTCACCAACACCATCAGAAGCCCAAAACTACTCCACCACAAATGATGGTTTTTAATCGATATCATCTTTTTCATTCCGATTCTCCCTCTTTCGAGTCGGAGTCGCTCGAAGGCTTTGCAAGACTTTCATCGCCCGTGTCACCCAGCTCATCGCCCTCGTCACCCAGCTCATCGCCCGTGTCCCTCGTTGAAACCGCGGGACCTGCCGCCTTATCTGCATTTCCCTCACTGGTTTCGCTACTTGAGCCGTCAGTCTCAGTCGGTTCCTCTTCTGCTTCTGCTTCAGACAACCCCTCATCAGCAGCTAGTTCAAGTAGCAGCTGATGTGCCTCACGGTATCGCGGCGCTTCTAGTAGTGCACGCAAAACATGATGCCTCGACTCCTCTAACGCACCAAGTTTCTGCAACGCTCGAGCCATGCGGAAGTCGATTGATGCAGGATCGACAGGATCCATTCGAGCCATGGCACGCAGAGCACCGGCGGCATCAGCAAAATCGCCTTCTTGTTCAGCCGCTTCCGCCAAAGCAGTTTGCCCCTCAGGCAACATTGGATTGATTGCGATGACACTCCCTGCAAATTGTTTGACCAACTGCCAATTCCCATCTTCGCGTGACAAATCAATTAGTCGCCTCAATGATGGCAAAGCGTCACTCGAGCTGGCAACAATATCGGACAACGCCTTTCGTTCTGCTTTTGCATCACCTAGTTTTTGATACACCTGCGCCAACAACTCAAGCGGTCCTCCACGTTCACCAGTCAATGTCTCGAGCTCGTTTAGTTTTTCGAGCGCAACTTTGGCTTTTTCAAATTGCCCTGCGACGAAGTACGCCTCGGCTGTTGCTCGCAGCCCCCAGTAGCTGTTGGGATGCTGTTGCACCCAGAGTTCCCAGTCACTCAAACGCGGCTCCTCGGGAAGCCCCTCTCGCGACCAGTCCGCGTTTGACCCGAATTCGCTTGCGTGTTGACGCGCAAACTCAGAAAACTCTGCATCTAATCGTTCCAACGATCCAATATTACGCGCCATGGCATCGTTGATGATCAACCCATCACCTAGGTCACTCAAAATCTGCTTGACCGCGTCCAATCCATGTTTTTCAATGAGGAACTCGATCACCAATGATGACTGGTAGTAAGCAAACTGCAGATGAATCGGCGTTGGCGGATTCAGAAAGGCACTGCTCAACTGGGTCACTGGGGTGAGTGAATCATCAAGCAGCATTTCACGATAAATGGGCGTCATCGATTCTCCCCATGCACCGCTTTGTTGCCGCTCTTCATAAACCGAAATGCCCTCACTCAACCAGCGTGGCATCCGGTTCTTTGTCTTTTCGAGTGTCACCACATGACAAAACTCATGCCATAACACACTCTGCCAATTTGATGGGCGTTCCCCCTGCGATGCAGGACTGTTGGCGGTGATGACACGGCCAAAACAGACCCCAAGAAACCCCGCCCCGCCCGGCAACCCAAAGGTACGGATCGCAAAATCTTTCTGCTCCGGAAAGATCTCAACCACAATGGGCTCGCGTGGTTGGACATCATACTTTTCACAGAGAAGTTGCTTAGCCTCAGAGAGCAATTCAAGCACAGCTGGCCCATAGACGGATGCCTCCATCGAGTCCATGCGAACCTCAATGCCATCGGACTTAAGCACGGTGAATCCTTTGATACGCTCGCGCAGAGTCAGCAGGTTGTTCGCGACCACATTGTACTCGTCCTGCTCTGCGGCAAGCCTTGCAACCTCCCAGCCAACGTCTTCATTCCCTAACCGCAGTAGATCTTGGGCCAGCTGAAAACGAGCTGGAATGTACTTTGGATCCATTTCCAGTGCTTTGCGTTGATACTCGGCTCCTTCCTCGAAACGATATTTTTGGGAAAGCTTCTTTCCGATCAGATGATCCACAGCTGGATTACCTGCCCAAGAGCTCAGCGCGGCCGTACGAAACAACTGTTCTTGTTCAAACCCCCCTTTCAAGTGCGCAAGTACGGCCATCAAAGCCCAAGCCTGCTGTTGGTGCACGTTGATAGAAAGAACTCTTCGCAATAATTGCTCCGCCTCGAGGTACAACTCGCGATCGATCGCGGCATCAGCTTGGTAAATCAAGCTCGGTACATGCTTGGGGTTCAACGTGAGCGCAGCGGTGATAGCGGCATTTGCTTTTTCAGCATCACTCGATTCCCAAGCCCGCGCCAGCAAGTACTGGATACGCGGATCAGCCTGCTCAAAACGCTCGGCTGCCGCCAGGGTATCGGCTGCGACTTTGTAGTCGCCCTTTTGAAGTGCAAGCTCAGCAGTTGCGATGTAAGCCTCAACATGCTCTGGGTCAGCATCACGGACCCGATCATAAAACGCTTCGAGAATTTTCCTGGCATCTTCACCACGCATGGTGAAGTATCGCCCCTGTCTCTTATACACATCTGACGCTGCCGACG
>CAJXTM010000867.1 GCA_913061385.1 uncultured Rhodopirellula sp.
GAGATCAGCCTCGGTCTCGTGGGCTCGGAGATGTGTATAAGAGACAGGAACTACGCCTGGAGTCACGAATTGCCTCCACTCGACATGTGGACGAATGTCCGATTGTTTCGGGCTACCAGCGAGTGGTCACTCATGGACACCGTTGGGAACGGACAATTCGACCTGCCGGACCTCGAGGCCGTCTACACGACCGAAGAGTTTGAGCCCAGCGATATCGAGGGCTTTCTACGCAGCGCGTCGCTCTACATGCTGCAAGGTGGTGAGAAAGTCGAAGATGGCGATACAGCGGAAGGTCCGGGCGACATGAACTGGATAGCAATGGAGTGCATCGACGCCCTCTCAGATCCCCCACGCCCGACCATCCGTTGGATTCCCGAGAACGATCGTTGCCCGCCCAGTGAATTGATGGATCGTGGATCACTGCCGGAGACTGAGAGTGACGACTTTGATGACGAACACTTGATCGATGAGCCTATCGGCGGAAATCAGTTCATCGATCCTGCTTTTGATGACGATGCGTTCTTGGACGACGACCTAGACGACGACCTAGACGACGACCTAGACGATGACCTAGACGATGACCTAGACGATGACCTAGAAGGCGACTTGGACGACGACGATCTGGATCAAGACGACAAACTCTAAAAAGTCCAGCCACACCTCGATTCAGCCTCAAGCGAAGATGCGGATCGCAACCCAACAATCGTCTTGCTGGAAGATTCCAGCCCTCACTAAATCAGCGACCAAAATTCTCGACAATTACCGGTCGGATCGTGTTGGTCTCAGGGCGTGCCCCAACCTTTGTTTCGGGTTTTGCCTTGCCTGAATTGCCTGCCGGAATACTCGGCGTGAGCCCCATCGCCACATGTCTCTGCGACACACGAGGAACCGATTCGCGTCCGCTCGCCACCATTGGCTGATCACAACCACCAGGCGAACAGGCGCTGCATCCGCAGGATGCCCGCTCCGGTACGCACCGCAGAGTACTCAGCAACGGTGGTCTGCACGTCGGTGGCAGACACTTTTTGCAATAGTCGTCGCATGTAAAGCAGAGTGGTACACAAACTCGAGGCATCGATTTTCGGCAGTAGTCATTACAACCGAAACACAACGGAACCTTGATGCAAGGCAAACTCTTAGCTGCGTAGTCATCGCAGCACCATTTCCCAATACAATCGGGAACCGGGCAGCCAAGAAATTTACGGCCAGGCTCACCGGCTTGTGCACTATTCACCAACAGCATTACGGCAACGACCGCAGCACCGTTAAAATTGCAATACTTCATTTCGACGTCATCCTTGCTTTCGAAATATCCCTTGCTCTGAACAACCAGCCCGAAGGGATGGCTAAAACCACGCCTTGCCTACAGATCTTCAACAATGACTTCAGGCAAGGACACTCTTGGCAGGCTGACTCCCGAAGAGTTGTCGCCAGTTTTCAAAGCAGGTGCAGTCTCGGTAGCGGGTTGTTTGGGCTGCTGAGCGTCACCGCCATCGGCCGCTTTCGGCGGTACAACCTTAGGAGCTTCGGCATCCTTGGGCTTGGCCTGCGACTTTACTTCGGGTTGTTGTTCCGCCCCATCGACGGCCGGTCCAACCTGCTCTGCAGGTGGAACAGGCACCTGTTCCACTACTCTGGCGGAAACATTGCGAGTTCCATTGCGAATCTCCCAACCACCACCCAAAGCTTTGTAAGTCGCGATGACACTGCGTGCAACATCACCTCTAACCGTAGCAAGATTGTCTTGATCAGAAACGAGGGAAGTCTGCAGGTTGAAGACTCGGTTGTAATCCACCGACCCAGTGTTGTATTGAATCTGAGCAAGGTCTACGGACTGTTTCGAGGCGTCAACTGCCTTTTCCACATAGATCAAACGCTCCTTCGATTTCAAGAAGTTATTGATCGCAGTCTCTGCTTCGGAGTTAGCGCTGAGCACCTTCTGTTGGTATTGAACCGCAAGATCCTGAAAAACGGCTTCTTGCAAATTGACGTTATTTGCAAGGCGACCGTAGTTCAAAATATCCCAGTTGAACCCGGGTGCGATCGCACCAGCGGTTGCGCTCGACTTGAACAAGTTGGAGAACTCATTCGCATTGAGTGAGACAGAACCTGTAACGGATAGATGCGGCAACAAATCGGCCGCGGCGATCCCGATTGCGGCACTCTGAGCTGCAACCAGCCGTTCCGCAGCGCGAACATCTGGTCGACGTCGCAGTAGATTCGCAGGGATGCCAACCACCAAATCCGCAGGCAGTTCAGGGATCGATCCATCGCCAAGTTCCTCTTTGAGGTCCCTTGGAGGAATCCCCAACAGCACGCAAAGACTATTATTCGCGGCCCTCGCTTGGCTCTCAAACAAAGGGATCAGCTGCTGCGTGTTGGCCAGCACGGTCTCCGCCTGAGTCGGATCCAACTTACTTACCGTTCCCGCATTGTTACGTGCCTTAGCAATCTTCAAAGAGCCTTGCTGGATTTTTGCATTTTCAATCGCAAACCGAAGTCGCTCCTGTGCAGTTCTCAGATCAATGTACGCAGTCGCAGTTTCACCAAGCAATGAAACCAGCATCGCATCATAATCCTCGACAGATGCATCCAGACTAGCATCTGCGGATTCAATCGCTCGTCGGAATTTCCCCCATGCATCTAATTCCCAGAAGGCGTCAAAGCCGACTTTGAAAAGATCGGTATTTCTAGGCAACAGTCCTGTGGCGATCGAATTGCTGTACTGGGTACGCTGGTAACCTCCAAAAGCCTCTTGCTGTTGTGGAAATATCGACCCCGCGGTGATGGATCGAACATATCGCGCCTGCATGACTCGCAGACCTGCCGACTTGAGCGTAAGGTTTTGTTGAGAAACCTCTTCCATCAGTCCGTTCAGAATTGGATCATTGAACG
>CAJXTM010000868.1 GCA_913061385.1 uncultured Rhodopirellula sp.
TCTACACGTAAGGAGTCGTCGGCAGCGTCAGATGTGTATAAGAGACAGTACTGGTGAGGCAGCGGACGGGGAAGTAGAAGATAGGTTGCTGAGTATTGGCAATGGAACAGTGCCGTCAGCAGTCACCGTTCAAATGAACTCTGCTGCAACCACACTCGGAATTGATCTGGGTGTACTGACCATCAGTGATGGTATCTCAGATTTATTCGCAGCACCTTTGGCGTCGGTAGATTCGCTCACCGTGAACGGTCGGTCGGCAAATGATGAAGTCACATTGCTGTTTGAGACAGGTCCCGTCAACGGGATGAATCTAGACGGTGATGGTGGTGCGAATTCTCTGGTGGTTTCTGGTGTAACGGTTGATTTGACTTCCAGTGGTTCATTGGTCGCTGTCAATTTTCAAAGCATTGATGCCAGCTCGTCGGCTGCCAGTGAAATCATTCTTGATGGCCCGACTATTTCTGCGCTGTCTCCGGCAAATAAAACAGTTCGTGTAACCGGTGGTGATGGTGATATTGTTGTTTTGACAGATGCTGAGAACTGGCGAATGGAAAGTCCAGTGATCGACAATGGTCAGTTTTACCGAGTTGCTGTCAATCAGGTCACCTCCGAACAAATTCAGCTTGATGATGCCTCATCAGCTTGGCAAAATTTGGTCGAAACGACAGATGTCGATGCGAGTGGAATCACCACGGTTTTTGATGCTCTTCTGATCATTACCGAAGCTGGCAACAACTTGTATTCGGATTCCACGACTTTGGTACTCAGCGACCCTGTGTCTGTTGGCGTCTGGCCAGGCACGTACTTTGATGTGAATCGTGATGGTAAAGCAACACCGCTGGATGCCCTCCAAATCTTGAATCGGTTGGCAGTCATCGGGGGCGGTGAGGGTGAAGCAGTCTCGCCGTCAGGTGACGTATCACGCATGCTCGGGAACGCGTCCACCCTTCCATGGCTGGCTCAGAACAGCAGGGGCTCGGTGGTGCGGTCTGAAGAGCAAGTTGCCCCGGTTCACGGTTTCGGCTTGCCTCACCTTTTCCAATTGACTCATGATTTTCAGTTGGCAGATGCGATAGTTGCTTCTTCGGAGGTTCTTCCAGCGTGGGATTTTACAAACACAACGAGTGGCATGCTGTCCCTCGAATCACAGCTTTGGGCGGACAGTGTTGACCAGTTATTGTCAGACGAGGTTGGCTTTTCTGAGAAGATTTAGTTGATTGGACTCGACCGGCGGGTGCTAGTTTCGATCTGAATTGCGCCACCAGGCCAGGCACAGAATCGGATCGCACACCCAGGCAATCAATTCGCAAACGATCAGAATCAAGTCAATAAAAACGACCATCTCGGGCACCATGCAGAGCTGAGTTGGAAAGCGATATCCTCACAGTCTCGTTTCATTGGGTGGCAGGCCACTGGTTTGGGTCAGCTGCGGGCGATGTTTGGTTTTACGCGATCTCGATGACTGTTGATGAACTTTTTTGACGCTTAACGCAATTTGCGCAAAGTGATAGATGATGAGGGTTCCACTTGAGATGTCGGCGCGTTCAGAAAATGCGTTCAGAAAGTGCGTTCAGAAAGTGCGTTGACAGTAGGGATGCTGTTGGCAGGCTTTTCTATTTTCGTGGCTCGTGGGTAATGTAACCCACTTTTTTCTGTGATTGCATCGAATGCTTGTTGTAAAATCCTGGGGATCCCCGAGAGCATGGGCAAAGAAAAATGCACCAGGTTACTGCCTGCAGTACCTACCACTGAGTCCTCGGGACAGTAGGGCACCCATTACCAACGCCGCGGGATAGAATCTAGCATTCAGAGTTCGCTATATTCAGATCAAGGGAATCAGGCCAAATTGATGCCGTTGGTCTGTACTACGCAAACTCAGGAACTGCATCCGTGTTAATTGAGTCCCAGCCAAGGTGCTCGACTTGGTGATGTTAGCGTGGACTTTGGAAATCGAAATGTTCCTTTGGAGCCACGGTTCACTATGGAGTAAATTGTTCATGCACCAAATGGCTGCGAATCCTTTACGCTTGAATCACTGTGAGATGATTGATGTGCTTTAGTCTTGCCTCTCGAATTGCATGTTTGAAGTTCTGGCTCTACGCTGCGCTACTTGGTTGGTTATGTTTCACCGGGTGTTTGCTTGGGGAACTGCCCGCAGTGGTTGCTCAAAATCGTTCGCCCTCTGACGCACATTTCGAGACCCAGATCGCGCCGCTGCTGATCAAACGGTGTGTCGAATGTCATCAGGGAGAAAATACTGCCGGTGGCTTGTTGCTGACCAATGGTAAAGGGCTGGCTTTGGGTGGTGATTCTGGCGATGCCATTAACCGTGAAGTTTTTGCAGATAGCTATCTTCTTGAGCGAATTACGTCTGGCGAGATGCCGCCCGAACAGCAAGGTCGTCCACAGAAACTTCCCGACTCTGAAATTGAAGTTCTGCGGCAGTGGGTCAACGATGGCGCCCAGTGGCCAGAGCAGCGTGTGTTGGACTACTTTGAACGTACCAATGAAGTCCGTGCGGGGCGTGATTGGTGGTCGCTTCAACCTGTGGTTCGCCCGCCCGTGCCATCGCTCAAAGAAGCATTGCGCGAAGAAGCATTGCGCGAAGATGCATTGCTCAAAGTAAAACTACAGCCCAGTAATCCCATCGACGCATTCATTGGTGCCGAACTTGCAAAGCACAATGTCCAGCCGGCTCCTCGTGCAGATCGTCGAACGCTCATACGCAGGCTTTATTACGATATCATCGGCTTGCCACCGAGTGAGTCTGCGATCACTGACTTTGAAAATGATAAGAATCTGGATGCATGGCCCAAGTTGGTTGATCGCTTGTTGGAGATGCCGCAGTACGGTGAACGCTGGGCACGTTACTGGCTCGACCCTGTCTCTTATA
>CAJXTM010000869.1 GCA_913061385.1 uncultured Rhodopirellula sp.
CGAGATCAGCCTCGGTCTCGTGGGCTCGGAGATGTGTATAAGAGACAGGTGCTCCACGAATACGACTCGAAAACCGTCGTTCTGGCGACCACGAATTACATTGACACTGTTTTGCGTGCTGGCACTGATGACCGTGAACTCGGCCCCTTGGCAAAATTGGCTGACACGACCACTGCCTCCGGCCAGCTCTCTTTGCTGGCGTCAATGGAACCAGTCCGCCCCCTCGTTATGAATTTGCTACAAAACGCAGACAACCAAATCCCACCACCGCTACAGGACCTGATTCGGCTGCCGAAAATGGTAGATTCAGTTGTTCTGTCAATCGACATTGAAAGCGAAAACGCGGGACAGCGTCTCACAATGTTCGCGCCAAATGCTGCCACAGCAAAGGAACTTCAACGTTCCCTGATGAACGGGATATTGACAGCGCGAGACATGATATTGCAAGTCGCGACAGCTGGCATGGACAACAATGATCCGATCGCGGCAGCAAGCCAGCAGTACATGAAACGCTTGGCAGATCGCACGGTGGAAGCAGTCACTCCCACACAAAGTGGTCGAGAAGTAGTCATGAAAGGTACGCTGGACTACAGCATGACCACAAACGGCGTTCTGGTTGGCATGTTACTGCCCGCCGTCCAATCAGCCAGGGCAGCGGCAAGACGCATGAGTTCAATGAACAACATGAAACAGATTGGGCTTGCGATGCACAATCACCATGCAGCGTACCGGAAACTGCCCGGCAACATCGTCGATCCCACTGGCAAACCGCTATTAAGTTGGCGTGTCAAAATCCTACCCTTCATCGACCAACAAAATCTTTACCAACAGTTTCATCTTGATGAGCCATGGGACAGCGAACACAACATCACGTTGGTGAATCGCATGCCGAATATTTACGCGCACCCGGAGTTTGCCAACAAGCCCGGCATGACCATCTATCAGCGACCGCGGGGCCCCAAGCTGATCATGAATTCAGATACTGGCAGAAGCTTCCGTGAGATACTTGATGGGACATCGAACACCATCATGGCTGTAGAAACCCCGCCCAACGCTGCGGTTGCATGGACCAAACCAGAAGACATATCGATCAGCTTGGACAATCCCAAAAGCAAACTTTTCGAGACAAAACGCCTTGGCATCAATGTTTTAATGGGTGATGGTGCGGTGCGTTTCCTCGGCAATGACCTCGACGCCTCAACGCTCAAATCCATTCTCACAGCTCAAGGTGGAGAAGTCCTCGATCGATCAAAATTCTGATCAGTCGATGGCGGATTCATTGATGCGTTGCATTGGAAAATGATTTCCCATCTCAGCGCAACACCACCACTGACATTGCCATACAACTCGATCCACTGCCGCCCTGTGGATCGAGTTGGTGCTGTGAACAAAATGCATGCACGTTAATTCAACTCAATTCCACTGCAGCAGATTCCTTCCCTTAGCCAAATTGAAGCAGACAATCTGATCCTGCCCTGACTGAAACCAAGTCCCCGCAGTGAGTGCAGACATTTTTGCGACCTGATTCAGTTTGCTATCCAAACGTGCTGATCCGCTTACCTTCGCAACACGAAGCGTAAATTCATTGACATTGAAAGGTGCATCGAGCGTGATTTGTTTGCCGACCCGATTCAGCACCGTCAAATCTTTGGCAGCCCAGTAGCGACCGATTTCGCTTAATTTCATCCACAGAGTTTGATCGCGGTAGCGAGCATTGAGCGAGGTCACTATCCTCTGAAATGCACGAAACCCGGCCTCGGTGCCATTGCTGTAAATCCCAGGCCAATGGCAAAGCATGATGGCGGGCTGGTGACGTTCAATCAGCTCGACCATCCGGCCTGAGGTCGCGTCTTCATTGCAATATCGGTCGGCGTCAGGAACTCGATCGCCCTGCCAACCACCGAACCAATCACCCGTGCCGGCTGGTACGTTGACGGTCAATCTAGCGTCTTCGGTTCCTGCGCCTCGCACATGCTCTAGCAGCGGCTCAGTACTTTGATCTCCAGTCCTGACGTATTTGAAATAATGCGGTAGGTCGACCCGGTAAACATCACGAACCGCTTGGTCGACCGCTAATGACAATTCACTCTTCACCAAGTTACCGAATCCCCCCGGGGTTGTGATTCCCTCACATGGAAGGTCGCAACGTTCAAGAATTCGGAGCGCATACGCAAGATATGCCGCCAACTCATCCACGCTCTTCTTTTCCTGAGGATAAGAATTCTCCATCGTTCCGGCATTGATTGCTTCCTTGGGTCGTCCCGTTTTCAAATCAATGACACGAGTGTGCGTAATCATCTCTGGGTGGATATCCCAGTTCGGCACCATCAGTTCACGCACCAGTTTCAAACTTTCCTGTAACTGCTGACGTGACCAACCTGGCATCTCGCGATCAACCCAGCCGACGCACGCAGGGTAGGGCACAATGCTGTACTTTCCTCGCACTCCCCGCTCCACGCACCATTCACCGAACCTGCGCACAAATTCATCCGGTATCTCGCGAGGCCAGTCACGCCACCGCTTTTTGTATTCAGCGCGATTGGGCAATGCTTCAGCAAACTGAGGCGTACAGAAGTGCCCCATGTTCACGAGGCACGTTGAGTCATCAATGACAAACGATAACGGAACACGATTGCGAGGCATCAAAACCTTCACATTTAATGTATCTCGTCCAGTTCTCACCGCACGCTGGAACCCACTTCCATCATCCTCGTCCGCCAATAACCGGATGGAACCAGAGTTCGCCGCAACGCTGAGTCCTGTCGCCAGAAACCCTCGTCGAGTCTGCATCGCCTCACCTCGCCCTTACAAGCTGCGGGAATTCAATGTGGCACGGCCTGATGACCTGTCTCTTATACACATCTGACGCTGCCGACGACTCCTTACGTGTA
>CAJXTM010000870.1 GCA_913061385.1 uncultured Rhodopirellula sp.
GAGATCAGCCTCGGTCTCGTGGGCTCGGAGATGTGTATAAGAGACAGGTCGGAGGCCAACTCAAAGTCTGGCAGGGGTTGTTAGGACTAAACTCTGTCCGAAAAACAACAATCTGTCTCGGTGCGGGGGCATGTGAGATATTGCCAGTGATGTGTTGGTCGTACCACGAAAAGTGTTCGCATAGCGCGACCTGCTCCGCAAGAGTCTGGAAAGCCAAAAGGAATTGTCTGGTTTGCGGGAGCAGGCGTTGCTTCACGTGAGGTGGAAGCGTGTCCAGCATCCAGGGAAAATCTTGCACCAGTTTCCCGACCTCTGCCCATGTTTGTCTGAAGGCACTATCTGTCGGTGAATTCAATGCCGCTGCGTAGAGTTGACGACTGGACTTGACTAGTCGTTCCATGAACATTTTCTGGGTGGGGTCGAGTGCAACGTGATACATCAACATGCTCGCGAGATAGTGAGTAGCATCGCGATACTCACGGGTCGCGTGAAACAGGGGTGTTGCATGGGCCGCATGAACGCGTGTTTGGCTAAGGCACAGAGCAGTGGTAACAAGTGAGATCAAAACTGAGACCACTGTCGTGAAAAGTTTTCGCATGAAACATCTCCGTACGTATGAGGTTGATAGACGCTTCGTTGAGAACGCATACACCATGCCAACGTTGAAATCTCGCTTCGGACAAGTCACCGCATGGGAGTGTCGTTTGTGCAGGTTTTTAGCAATGTTGAAGGGCTTTTCTTGGCGTCTTCATTCCTGTTAAAGATCAGAAGTGTTCGAAGATCTGTATCGTTGTGACGACAGATGAATTGACTGCTGTCGTCACTTTCAAGAGCCTTGTTCTGTGAAACACAACGGCTTGAGGAAAAGAACGGAAATTCCTGCCGATTCAGTTCAATCCTCCTAACCGGAAAAGTCGATACATCAACTGGAAAGAGATTCTGCGTGTTTGGTGTGCCAACCGAATTCACCATCATCGGTGGAAGTTTTCAGAAGTGCTTTCCATCCTCCCAAACGTTGATATGAGTTCCATCACTGAAAGTTACAGATGTCGAAGCCTGTCCTTAAGATTTTCCCAAGCCACGACAACACTGACCGTCGCGAACGCGAATTGGATCGTATAGCCGGAGCAGCGGACCCCAAGACGGTTGCTGTTCCTTTGGGAAAGGTTGTTCCATTGTTGATGGATGCTGTTGCGAACGACCGGGCGTGGTTGAATGACTTTGCCGATGACACGGTACGGATTGACGCCGATTTGTACGACGTTTTATTGGCTTACCAGGAAATGCAAAGTCGCGCTGCTTGAATGAGGGAAGCTTTGCGGGCTGTGTCGATCGACACACCACGTCAAATGCGAAATCCAGTCGCCATATTGCTTTATGAAGGAAGAACCATGCGTTCCATTGCGGTGATCAATCAGAAGGGTGGCGTTGGAAAGACGACCAGTTCCGTCAATCTTGCTGCGGCGCTCGCAGAGGCGGGGCGGCGGGTTTGTCTGCTCGATCTTGACCCGCAGGCTCATGCCTCGCTTCACTTGGGCATTACTGCATTGGATGGTGAAGCCAGTATGTATGAGGTGCTCTGTGGCAATGCTTCTCTTGAGCAGGCACGCAGAGTTATTAACGACAATCTGTCAGTGGTGCCATCGAATCTTGATCTTGCTGCGGCCGAGTTAGAGTTGGCCGGTGAAGTAGGTCGAGAGATGATTCTTCGTGATCGAATGCAAGAAGAAGAAAATGCGGATTATGATTATCTGATTTTGGATTGCCCTCCGAGCCTCGGGGTGTTGACTGTGAATGCGTTGGTTGCTGTGAGTGAGGTGTTTCTACCTTTGCAGCCGCACTTCCTCGCTTTGCACGGCCTCAGCAAATTGCTGAAAACAATCGAAGTGGTATCGCGACGGCTCAATAGCAAACTAAGACTGTCGGGAGTCATGCTCTGCATGTACGACTCGAATACACGGTTGGCGGCTGAGGTGACGACTGACATCGAAGAGTTCTTCCAAGCCAGCAAAGGTGGAAAGGAATTCTTCAGACAGGCGAGGTTCTTCGACACCCGTGTTCGCCGAAACATTCGCCTTGCTGAGGCCCCTAGTTTTGGGAAGTCAATTTTTCAGTATGCACCCCATAGCAATGGTTCTGCTGATTACCAAAGCCTTGCCGATGAAATTCTTGAGCAGGAGGCGTCTTGCGAATCATACGCCCGGCAGGCTGCTGCCTGATCCCTTATCTGAGGTGCAACCTGTAAATAGGGCAGGACTTCTGCCTGTGCTTCCCCAGATTGCAGTGGATAGGTCACGGCGATTTTCGGGGGGTGTGATATCGGAGATGTGGCGAGATCGGCACTACTGTTTCCAGCTTTCTGCGGTTTTCGGTGGTTGGTAGTGAGCCGCATCTGAACATCAGTGATGTTGAGCACGCAATCGACTGATTTCTGGTGAATCCGAAGCGTGTGTTGAGCCCAGAATGGCTCGCAGTCGCTCGTTCAGGTCCCGGCATGTCGAATTGGATGTCGTTGAGGTGAGCTTTGCCGGACTTCCCATCTACTTAGGGCGGCTGTTGGTCAGTAAATCCAGCCAGCCCTGCAAATTGATGCATTTTCTGCTGTTTTGTGCCACGAAGGGGCGTTTCAGCAGTTGCCCGATTTGACCACCCCTTTCTGTTCCGTTTACGGGGCTCTAGCGTGTTAAGGTACGCAGGTGCAATCTGCGGATTTTTGACACTCAGAGGGCAAGTCTGGCAAAGGGCATGGCGACAACGGAAATCAAGGTCAAAGGTGCCCGAGAGCATAACCTGCGCGACGTGAACGTGACGCTGCCGCGAGGCGAGTTGATCTGTTTTTCGGGCTGTCTCTTATACACATCTGACGCTGCCGACGACTCCTTACGTGTAGA
>CAJXTM010000871.1 GCA_913061385.1 uncultured Rhodopirellula sp.
CTACACGTAAGGAGTCGTCGGCAGCGTCAGATGTGTATAAGAGACAGGTGTTGCAAAAGCCAAATGAAAACTTGCGTCCCGCAGATCAGACCATTGAAGTAGCGGCTGAGAATCGAGTACTGATCGAAGCAGACGAATCAGTTGTGGCGTTGGCGAAAAATGAGGGGGTCCCGGTACCCCAATTGCAGGTGCTTCAGCACTGGCCAGCTGGTGGGATGATTACTGATGTCGCGAGGGGATGCAATGGTTGCGGTCGATGCAGGACAACTTCCAATAATGAGCGACAGTGTCCTGTGTTTCGAGCAACCTTTCGCGAAGAGGCGACACCACGAGCAAAAGCAAATCTATTACGTGGTGTACTGAGTGGCCAACTGGACGTCGATGATTTGACATTGGATAGAGCCAAAGAGGTTGCTGATCTCTGTTTTAATTGTCACCAGTGCAGGCTTGAGTGCCCCGCTTCAGTGGATATCCCGAAAATTGTCGGTGAGCTTAAAGCACAGTATGTTGCGACCAATGGACTACCGGTTTCTGATGCCCTCATGTGCAGGATCGATTCCGTTGCAGCCATCGCTGCTCAACTGCCGTGGCTTGCTAATCTGCTATTGCAGAGTAATTCCTCTCGCTGGCTGGCTGAGCGTCTTTTTGGTTTGTCTGCGAGTCGGGAGTTACCACGATTTTCAAGGCAGACATTCCTCCGGCATGCAGCGGGAAGACGTTGGACGAAGCCTCAGCCACATGGCGGTTTGAAGGTTGCTTACTTCGTGGACTTGTATGCTAATTACTGCGATCCGGATATCGGTAAAGCATTGGCGGAGGTGTTGCAGCAAAATGGTGTCGGACTCTATGTGCCGACCTCTCAAGCCGGTAGCGGAATGGCAAGGCTGACGTCAGGAGACATTAAAGGTGCTCGCAAAATCGCACGAAGAAATGTTCGCTTGCTGGCTGATGCAGTGCGTCAGGGATACAGCATCATTGCAACCGAGCCCGCGGCCGTCCTTTGTTTGAAGCATGAGTACCCAAATCTGTTAGATGATGAAGATGCGCATCTTGTTGCTGAGCACTCGTTTGAAGCGTGTGAGTTTCTTTGGCATCTGCACGAGGGAGATCGGCTTGCTGTCGATTTTGAACCCGTCAGCGTCAGCGTTGCCTATCACCAACCGTGCCACCTTCGCGTTCTCGATCCGAAAAAATCTGGCCCCCGGCTCATGGGGCTGATTCCGGGTGTTTCAATCGACCCGATCGAGGCTGGTTGCACAGGTATGGCTGGTACTTGGGGGCTGCAAAAGAAAAATTATCGAAATAGTCTACGCATTGGTTGGCCTCTGATTTCGGCGATGAGATCGGCAAGAGTTTCGATCGCCACGACCGAGTGTAGTGCTTGTAAAATGCAAATTGAGCACGGCAGCGACCGGAAGACCCTGCACCCGTTGAAGCTGCTGGCTTATGCTTATGGGAGAATGCCCAAGGTTGAAAAAGAACTCAGCTGAAATAGCTGACCGCTGCGGGAGTTGCACAGAGTCATGGCAGTGAGTTTGATGATCATTGAAGTCCTTCTATTTGCGGCGGCACGCGATTTGACCGGCCGTGACGTTGTCAAAGTCGAGGTTGCCTCGCCGGTGCAGCATGCTGACGCGAACTCGGTAAGTGAAACGCAAGCCGGTGATGTTGGAAATGCAACCTGCGTGACGGTGAGTTGCATCTTGCGAGCGTTGGGTCAACAGTACCCGGAGTTGCGGCTTCTTTTGCCGTCATGCAGGCTTGCCGTCGATTGCGAGTATGTCGGCCCCGAGGTCGGTGTTGCACAAGACGCGGAAGTCGCGTTGATCCCGCCGGTTAGCGGCGGTTGAATTGGGACGTTAGCGGCTGACGATGGCTGGAGCTGAGCAGTGCCAAACATGAACCTGAGGAAATAGTGAGAGGTAAGATCGATGGTTAGTCAAGGTCCTTACATAGACTTGGTTGAAGAGCCAATTCAGATGGAGTTGTTGCGTGGCCGAATCGATCATCCTGATGCGGGCGCGCACGGTTGGTTCGTTGGAGTCACCCGTCGCAGAACGGGTGACCTGATTACCGAGACGCTTCATTACGAGGCCCACAATACCATGGCAATGCGTGAGTTGAATAAACTTGCAGAATCCGCACTGAAGGAGTTTTCGTTGCTGCATCTGGTAATTGTGCATCGGCTCGGTGAGGTTCCGATTGCCGAGGCGAGTGTAGCCATCGGCTGTAGCAGTCGGCATCGTCCCGAGACTTTTGCTGCGTTGGAATGGATTATGAATAAACTGAAAAAAGATGTGCCGATCTGGAAACGTGAAGTGTATCGCGATGGAAAAGAAGAGTGGATTCATCCAAACGCGGACATTGATGCCGGTGGAGATTCACCATGAGCTCACGACCACGCATTTATTTGGATCATGCAGCTACATCGTGGCCAAAGTCAGCAGCCGTCATTGATGCGATGAACCAATATGTTCAGTCCTGTGGTGCCGCTGCAGGACGGGGGGCGTACCAAGCTGCCGCTGAAGCTGACGTTATCGTCTCGACGGTTCGACGGGACATTGCTGCGCTCATACACGCTTCAGAACCCGGCAGTATTTCTCTGCACAGTAATGGAACCACCGCGCTGAATGCCGGTATCCACGGCTTGTTGCGTTCCGGTGATCATGTGGTTGCCTCGGCTTCAGAGCACAATAGTGTGCTGAGGCCCCTGCAGCATCTGAGTGACCAATTGAAAGTCGAATTGACCATCGTGCCGGTCGATCGTAATGGTTTGGCAGATGCAGAGGAAATGTTGAAAGCAGTGACAAGTGCCACGAAATTGGTGGCGCTGACCCACGCCTGTCTCTTATACACATCTGACGCTGCCGACGACTCCTTACGTGTAGA
>CAJXTM010000872.1 GCA_913061385.1 uncultured Rhodopirellula sp.
ACGTAAGGAGTCGTCGGCAGCGTCAGATGTGTATAAGAGACAGGTACAGAGCAACACCATTGAGCTGCGGCCGAGCTTGGTTCTCTGCGATCAGGACACGCTGCTGATCGGCTTCTAGAATCAACTTTAATTCGATAATATCCGGGCGTTCCTGCTGAGCAAGCTCATTGATCCGGTCCCAATCAACTGCAACCAAATCTTCGACCATTGGGGTGATCGGGACGGTGCGTTCGGCTTCATAGGGTGGCAAGCCGAGGATGTTCAACAAAGCAGCCTGCCGCTGCAGAACGCTTGCTTGCGAAGCCAGCAGGCTTGCCCGAAAGTTCTCGAGGGCCAGTTCTGTTTGAGCGAGATCACCGGCGTTGGCGTCGCCAGTTTCAACACGAGCCACGGTGCGGTCATTGGCAAATTTTGCCTGCTCGACCTGCTGAGTTCTCGCCCAAAGATCTGTCCGCGCAAAAACCAGAGCCCAGTACGCTTCAATCACGCCTTGAACAGAACGCTGGACAGCCTGCTTGTATTGAAAATAAGAACGCTCTGTATCGATGCGTGCCAGCACAATCGGAGCTTGATTGGCCGCTTTGCCACCACCCTGCAAAAGCGGTTGCGTATAACTGAATTCAGTCGACGTACGATCAGATGGATCCAGCGGGAAAACGCCAGGCGTGACATGAGTGCGGTTCCCGATCACTCCCAAGTTCGTCGTTCCACCCAATAGATTCTTCTTGGTCAGTCCGAAATCGAGCCCGAATCCCTCATTTTGCGTTCCGCCAATCAGAGTGCTTCCTGGATTCAGTGGATCAGGAAGGCCGATCGGATTTTCGACTTGGTTCCAGACGTTGTTGAAACGCAGCGTAGGATCAAAAACGCCCTTCTGTTGATCGATCGTGGTATTGGTGATGGCCACATCGTAGATCGTACGACCACTTGTAGAGGCCGTCACTCCACTGAGAACCCGCACCACCTCACTGTTGGACAGCGTCACATTGATCGCTTCATTGAGCGTCAGATTACGTGGTGGCAAATCAAACTGCGGATCCGCAACCGTGGGTGGCCTGGGGGTTTGGGGGACCGCAACCTGCAACAACTGGCCTGGTGTCCGTATTTGCAAACCTCGCTGCTCAGGCAAAATCGGGTACCAGGGCTCCTCCGCCACGCTTACCGGCAACAGCAGAAAGACACCGACCGATGCGCAGCATACAGCCATACGAATACACAAAGCACGACCGGGGAATGCAATCTCCATAGGAGTCGGATTCGACCGGATACAACGATTGCGCCAGTTTTTCCTCGAATGACGGCGTTTCCAACCCGGTTACCTTGGTCCCAGCCCCGAAAAGCACATCGTGCGTAGCGGTTACGCAAGCTGGAGAAACAAGACGCAGCGTTAATTGCAGAATTCAGCTGTAGAATTCAGCTGCAGAACTGCTGTCAGCTTTCCACAGCGATCGCAAGATCTCGCTGTGTTATTCGTCAATCGCGGGTTCAAATTCGAGGGCAGCCTTTGCAAGCTGAAAATCTGTCGTATCCTCAACGATCTCACCGTCTCGCAACACCAATGTCCGCTTGGCATTGCGTGCCACATTCTGATCGTGAGTCACGAGAATTACCGTGATATCCTGCTGCTCATTCAACTCCCGGAACAAATTGATTACTTCCCGGCTGGTTTTTGAATCCAGGTTTCCAGTGGGCTCGTCTCCCATCAGTATCGACGGTCGATTGACGAGTGCACGAGCGATTGCAACTCGCTGTTGCTGGCCTCCTGACAATTGGCTGGGGTGGTGATGATATCGATCCGCCAAGCCAACTTTCCCAAGCATTTCCATCGCCCGCTCACGCCGCTCGCGAGCGGACAACCGCGCTCCGTACATGAGCGGCAGTTCTACGTTTTCGAGTGCCGAGGTGCGATTGAGCAGATTAAAATTCTGAAAGACAAATCCAAGTTGCTTGTTTCGGATCTTTGCTCGCTGGTCGCGATTCATCGTGACGACCTCTTCCCCATCCAACAGATAGCTGCCATGAGTTGGGCGATCGAGGCACCCCAACGTATTCATCAATGTTGACTTGCCACTGCCCGACGGTCCGATCAATGCGATGTATTCACCAAGTTCAATGTTTCTGGTGACGGTGCGCAGAGCATGCACTTTCACCTCGCCCAAATCATAGACTCTGCGAACATCATGAAGTTCAATCAACGCCATCTACTCGTACCTCAATGCGTCAATCGGGTCGAGTTTGCTGGCGCGACGCGCGGGATAGTAGCCAAAAAACACTCCCACAGCAGCAGCGAATCCCATCGCTACGAATGCCGCAGGAATAGATACGATCATTGGCCAATCCGTTCCCGGCTTGTACATATTGATGAGAACATTAGCGCACATGGATGCACCGGTTCCAAGCAGCAGGCCAATGGCACCCCCGATGCAGGACAGCACCACTGACTCGATCAAAAATTGCCGAAGAATATCTCTTCCTCTCGCTCCCAAAGCCATCCGGATGCCAATTTCTCTTGTTCGCTCGGTAACCGAAACCAGCATGATATTCATGATCCCAACGCCACCCACCAACAGAGAAATACCTGCAATCGCAGAGAGCATCAGCGTCAAAGTTCCTGTGATGATTCCCAGGGTCGCAGCAATTTCCGTGGTGTCCTGAACACTGAAGTCTGGTTCTTCCGAAGGGCCAACTTCGTGGCGTTCATATAACAATGACTCAATCTGGCTTGCAGCTTCACCCATCTGATTGGTACCACGTGCAGAAACCATAATGAGTCCGACGTTATCCAGCGGCGATCCATTGAGGCGTTTCCGTACCGTTGTATGGGGCATCAGGACAACATCATCCCTGTCTCTTATACACATCTGACGCTGCCGACGACTCCTTACGTGT
>CAJXTM010000873.1 GCA_913061385.1 uncultured Rhodopirellula sp.
AGATCAGCCTCGGTCTCGTGGGCTCGGAGATGTGTATAAGAGACAGCATCTGATGCGATGGTTCTAGCAGCAAAGTACTTCATTCGCGGCGAGTTACCCGGAATCGAAGGCCTGCACCGCGTGATCGGCAAAAAAGAACGCTCTCTCTGGAGAGACCAGTTGGGACACCTTGGGCCAGGCTTTGAACGCTTGGAAGGATATGTGTTCTATGCAACGCTATACGGAAAGTCTCCCGAGTTAATCGAAGAGAAAATTCTCTTTGGTGGCAATGCGAGCTTTCCGAGCACGGATTTGGACCGAATGTTCCGCAAGATTGCATGGCAAGCAGTTTCCGAGCATCCACATACCGGAATCACAGATGAGAATGGAAATGGCATCAACGACGCCAAGGAAAACCCCGTTCTAAAAAGCTCGCCCTGAACCCACTCAAAAAGATGAGTCGACCGGTAACAAGCCAGCACTCGCGCATGATGACAGACCAAATGCCAACGCATTTGGTGTCGCGCAACCGAAGATTTACTTTCAGCCAGATTAGTTCTCATCGCTGCCCCGCCTTCCCGAAATTGGTAGTACTCTACTTTTCATTGGTTAGGGCTGACCTGATTTCTTGATACTGACACGCGCCTCGGATGCATTGCTTTGCGGCAACCTATCTGCGTGTTCCTTCAACAGTGGTGCGTTGCCTGGCTGAGTAGCCAAATTATTCCATTCGTGGGGATCAACACGGTGGTCGTAAAATTCCTCCGAACCATCGGCATAACGGATGTATCGATAGTGTTGACTGCGAACGGCGTGATTATTCCGCTGGTAGGTCGTCAACGCCACGTGCTCCCATGCTGCATCTGCATTTTCCAGCAACGGTTGCAGGCTAACCCCCTCGAGGTCATCGCGCACAGGCAAACCGCACAGTTTCAAAAGCGTGGGATAGATACTGAGCAACTCCACAGGCCGCTCACAAACTTTCCCCTGCAATCCATTCGGGACCGAAATGATCAGCGGCACCCGAGTTGAACGCTCCCATAACGATTGCTTTGCCCAGCGTTCCTTTTCACCTAAATGAAAACCATGGTCCGAAAACAGTACAATAATCGTGTTATCCGCATGGGAACTTTGATCCAGAGCATCCAACAGCCTGCCCACTTGTGTGTCAGTAAAACTGACAGATGCAAGATACGCCTGTACCGCCGGTTTCCATTGATTGTGTTGAACAAACCAATCATGGCTTGGTGGCCCACTATTATCAGTCAATTTTAACGCTGCGGATGGCAGATCATCACAATCACTCTGTTTGACCTCAGGAGTATGAACGCTTCCCAACGGATGCGAATCAAAGAAACGTTGTGGAGCATAGAACGGTACATGGGGTCGATAAAAACCGGCGGCAAGAAAGAAAGGTTTTGAGTGTTTTTCAGTGATCTGGTTGATTGCCCACGAGGCTGTCACCGAATCACCAAACTTTTGCTCGTCATAAACCTGCGGTCCAAAATCCCACAGTTTGCTGCTGGAACCAATGTCAGGAATGAGACACTCATCAATCGACAAGCGTTGCCCTGGACGAGGACCGACCAATTGGAATGAGGCCTTATCAACTCGACTGGCATGGTAAATCTTTCCCGCGGTCATTGTCTTGTAACCGTGTTCACCGAAATATTGAGACATGGTGGTTCGATTTACATTCCGCTTGGTCAAACGAAACCACGGCTGATTGACATAGATCCCAGTCGTGCTGGGACGCAACCCAAGCATCAAACTGGTGCGTGACGGATTGCAAATGGGAGCTTGGCAGTGCGCGTTGGAAAACAAAACACCTCGTTCAGCAAGGCGATCAATGTTGGGCGTACTCGCTTGCGTGTTACCCCCTAAGCAGCCGACCCAATCATTCAAATCATCAATCGAAATCAACAACACGTTCGGGGGTTCGTTCCCCACAGCGCAAACGGTGCTGAGCATGACAAACCAAATGCACAAGTGCTGACGCAGGGTAGAAAAAACCATGATGTTCATTTTTCAGATCAGCGAAATCGTTGAGCGATGCCCAAACAGGACGAAAGCAACACAAGCACCGGAATTCGATCGAAAGTAACAAGACATTTCACAACCTAGCAAAAACACAACTGTTAGTCATTTACAAACAGAACGCATTGTCATGGCATATGCGATAGATCTAGACTTGGAGGGAGTTGGCTCTTCAAAGACGAACGCGCAATCGACAGAACACCCCGACGCTTGCTTTCCCCACTTTTCCGCTACCGATTCACGACTACCGCAACTTTAGTGTTGCTGGCATTCGCCCTATGGAGTGAATCCTTTTGGCAGCCGCTGGACGAAACATGGCGTGACTGGCTTGGTTTTGCACCAATCAACCTCCTAGATTTCCAGTGGCAACGATTACTGACCAGTTCATTACTCACGGCAGGAGGTTGGAAATTCCCAGCTTCATTCGTGATGTTGGCAGTGTGTGTTGGGCTGACTGAACGCTGCTACGGCACACCAGCCACGATGAAGTTGTTTCTCACTTCGCATGTGCTCGTACTCATCATGATTTCGGTCACCGTTCTTGTTCTAGCAACAAACGCTCCATCACCTTCCATACTGGCTCTGGCAAAGGAACATGACATTGGGCCGTCCGCCGGATACTACGGATGCCTTGGCGCCATATTGATGTCGTGGCGTTCTTTTGCCAAGCGAGCTTGCGTTCTATGCGTGTTCGCGATTCTGCTATTCCGCTTGAACATTTCCACCGCATGCTTGCCAGAAGAAGCCGCGGTGGTTTCGGCTGACATCGCACATCTGCTCGCGTTCCCGCTTGGTGGACTTCTCGCATGGTGCGGCTACATCTGTCTCTTATACACATCTCCGAGCCCACGAGACCGAGGCTGATCTC
>CAJXTM010000874.1 GCA_913061385.1 uncultured Rhodopirellula sp.
GCCTCGGTCTCGTGGGCTCGGAGATGTGTATAAGAGACAGTAGCAGACTGCCGTGCCGCCGATTTGACATCGTCTTTTTGGCTCGTGGTATCACCAGGCGTTCGCTGTTGAGACCCCATCAGAGCACTACGTTTCGGATTCGATGCAATCTGCTGAGTGTCCGTCCCCTGCAATTCGTTTTGATACGTTCGGTTTCCCACCGTTTTGATGTCTGGAACACTACCGCGAAATATCATTGCGTCCACGGGGATCAGCTCAACGTTGGAAAGTGCTTTGGCCTGTCGCCGCGGCTTACGCTTAACTTTTGGTAGGCTCAATGCGCCAGGTCCGTCGGCAAACTCTGTTGGTAGAGTCGGTGACTGCCCTGCACGATCCTGGCCAGTTTCGCCGGCAGCAATGATTTTCAACAGGTTTTGATAATTACTATTACTAGCAACGCGTAAAGACGATTTCGCCTTCGCCTGTCCATTACTCTTTCCAACTGGTTGATTGAATTTCTGCCGCAACTGCTTCAACAGACCTGTTTGCTCATCATGTTTGGCTGACAGGTTCTGTTTAAAATTCGGGAACGGCAATCCGTTGCCGGTATTGTTTCGACGGTCTTCAACGTCACCTGAACTGCCGGCCTCTGAACTTGAATCCACTTTCGCCTTAACAGTCTTCGAGTCCCGACCTGCAGTTTTTCCATTTTTCATCTCACGGGATCGCCGACTGGACAGAGGTGGAACCACAGTCACTGTTTCCTCTGCAGTTATTTCAAGACCACCCAACGCGTTTGCTCGTTCAGAAGCCACCGACTCTTGAAGGCCAAACGCTTCTTTCTGGGATTTCGACAGAATGCTAATTGATTCATAGACGGCAAAGACTCCCGGCACACTTCTTGCGATCTCAATCAAAACAGCTCGCTGCTCAGGTGAACTCGCGATGCCCGCAAGCTGGATAACTCCACGATTACATTTAACGTCTACACCAAATCCGGAGATGTCGCCGCTTACTCTGGATACCTCAAGAGCAGTCACTACCGAATTGACCAAATCCTCATCCAAAGGATCACTGCCGTTCTTGATCATTGCCAACAAGCTGGCAGAATTTTCTGCATGATCGTTCTGCACTCCAGAACTTTTTTCCTGTGAATCCTCTTCACTGTGAGAGTGAGGCAGCGGTGGAATCCCAGTCACATCCACACCCTGACTGTTGTTTGCGTCCGGTAGTTTGATAGGTTTTTGAGAGTTTATCGTCTGATTGACGGGATGAAGCAACGAGGCACGACTCTTCGATGCCGGAAGTGCAGGTACTGCCGCGTCTGCAACTTGACCGTCTACATTTTCAGTTCGATCGATCGCCGGATCCATCTGTGGCAAGACGAGTTCCTGCGCAGACCCAGAAGCGATTACTAGCGTGCAACAACACGTCAACACAAAACCTCTGAATACTGCGTTTGCGAGAACTACATCCAGCAGCGGTGCAAGCTTCCACTCACTTGGAATGTCAGATTCCCTTGGCCGTTTGCTTGATTTGTATGTCACGGAATTACTTTCACGGTGATTGCGTTTTTCAGGTTGCATCATGCCCCCGGCGTACTGGCGATGAATGGCATGCTGTCTGCTGTTCGATCTGATGAATGCATTAAGTTTTTCACGGAAACAAATTGCCCGTGATCTGATTTCGGATCACAAGATTATTTAGTTTGCCGAGACTCGCTTCGTAGGGAGTCACGAATAACGGAGATGTCTTCATGGGCTTCGCCCCCGGCTTGATGATCGCCAGGATCGCATTCTCCTGCCAACGCTCTGCAAAGACATCAAGCGGTATTCGCTGTTTGCCATAAATGGGGTCTGCCAAATAGATGTAATCGCCCACAACTCCTCGAACGACGACAAAGTGGTCATAGTTGTTGACTGTAATGCCAACAATCAATGGCAACTTACTATCTGCAAGCTTTTCAAGAGTCAAACGTCCAATGACGGCCGAGTACTTCACAGCTATTGCCGCATTTTTCAAGTCAGTGAGACTCAATCCGTTTCGAATTCGCTCCATCAACTCCTCCCGTGATAGCCGCCGAGCGATCAAAGTGAGAAATAGTTCTTCGGTGGCCGCCTCACGCCAATAGTATTTAAAGACAGTTGCCAAGGCAGCAGCACCGCACGAGAAATCGCGGCGTTGCATCACGATATCCTCACGGCTCAATTCTTTCCGATTCTTAGGAAACACTCTAAAATCACGAGCGTCATTTCGAATCGGTGCCTTAGTCGCAAAAGGATTCTCCTCGGCGTTTGCGGCATTCCACACTGTGATCGCTGGTTGAGCCAATATTCCGCTCACAGCCAAACGAAATAGAGCCGAGCGTCGAGAGAAGCCCTTGCTTTGCGGCTCAACCGATGCATCCATGCACTCTGAGACTTTCAAAATTCATTCCTTTGAATTGCTTCGGCTAGTAAGTGATTCGTATCCCAAAATCAACATCTGTCGCAGATCCTGTCAAACCAAAACGCAGGAATGGCTCTCGGATCGTAGCCGCCAAGTACTTGTGGTGTGCCTTCTTTTTCTTCTTGTCGTTTTTGTTGATATTCGCAAAGGTCGCAGCAACTTTGAGTGACAGCGGTTCGGTTGCTGAACCAGCTAATCTTGCATCATTCAAAGTCAATTCCCCGCTATAACCACCGGAGAAAGCCGTATTGAGTGAGACGGAAGGATTGACTGCGTAACCGAGCCCAAGGCTGTAAAAAAAAGTGTTACCAGCGTCGAGAGTCTGCCCACCACCAGCATCAATGGGAAATGTCTGGGTGTAGCCCACACCTCCAAAAAAGGCGAGAGGATCAATTGTGTGCACCACATTGACTCCTGTCTCTTTATACACATCTCCGAGCCCACGAGACCGAGGCT
>CAJXTM010000875.1 GCA_913061385.1 uncultured Rhodopirellula sp.
TCGTGGGCTCGGGAGATGTGTATAAGAGACAGCTACTGCATCATCATTCCCATCCAGGAAAATTGCTTTCCCTTCCTGCCCAATCGGCGAATCAACAAACTGCGCGCCACCGACAAGTCGCCCAGTCATTTCCTTGCGTTTGGATTCACTCTGGGTATCACCATTGAAACTCCAGCTACCCACCAATCCCTGCTGCAATTTCGATGGGTCTGAGGTAACGACCTGCTTGGACGGCGGGTTCAAAACGACATCCACTTGGTAAATGCCCGGCTGGGGAATCTGCAACGTGCGTGGTGCGGTCAAGTCCCTTATTGCCACCTGTTTAGAAATCGCCGCCGCCTTTGCGGTTCCTGGTTTGAGCAGAAAATGCTCTCCGTATCCGTAAGTCGGCGGCTCATTGCGTAGCGTTAATTTGATTCGGAACCTGCCCTTGCTTCTATTTTCTCGCAAGAACATTCGGTATTCATGCTTGGGTGGTATCGGTATCTCAAAATCGTCACCGATCCATTTCGGTCCTTCGTACAACCGCCGATGCCCAAGATAAAGGTAGTTGTCGCCGGCCCAGTGGCACTTTTCCCAATCGTTGCCAGCGATGCGAAACACATCGGGTCGAGTCGGATCGAGGTTCGGCATTGCCCGCTCGATAATCTGCTCGAGCGCCTCGGTGTAGAGTTGCAGGTAGGAACCAGAAAGATCGAGTTCTGCCTGACTTGAAAAACCGTGCCTCCCGATCGGATCGCCAATGAGCAGGTCCGCAATATGCTCGTGCGTCGGCAATAGGTCCTGAAGACTATGCGCTATTTGATTATTAGTCAGACGCATCAAGGGATCCTCTCCCCCACCCGCATCAACTTGGTATTTCGTTAATTCCTCGATCGCGACCGAGAGGAACGCCTGGCGTTCATCCGCGCTGGGTTGCTTGACACCCTCGGGCGGCATGTTGCCCCGCTGAATGTTATGCACAACGTCTTCCCACAGTTCGTGGGTTTCCCCAATCACTCGCAGGTCAAGCTGATCCAGCCGAACATCGCCTTTATGCAGTGCGGCATTATGGCATTTCACGCAATGGGTTTGCAAAAATGTGCTCGCCGGCGCAGCATCCTCCCCGTCAGCGATCGACGCAGAGAGTGCGATGATGAACACGGCAGGCAGACTGCGATGGCATTTGAACATAACCGCCGATAGGAAAAAGCTTCTCCCAGTACCGCGCAGACGGTCGAGTAAATACACGTGGCTGGGGATTCGGATGTCTATCGTTGCTTTCCGGTCGGTGATATCTGAACACTTCATTTAAGAAGCCCGTTTCGGCTGGTCACTTATTAGATTGAGTCACGCAGTTTCTTGGAGTCGAGGGACGCTGCGATGCCGGGAGGCATCAGCGAAACCGCGTTTCGGCGTCCTTCTACATGTTTCTGTTGGAGTGTCGCGAGTGTGCCATCGGCCACCTTACCAATGACGATCTTCTTGTCGTCTTCCGACTGGATGTAGCCTGAGACGATGCGACCGTCATCGGATACCAAGGTCGTCGACATGTAGCCCTCCTTAACCTGACGTTCTGGCTATAGGATCGATTCAATGATCATATCGGCCCTCATTCCAGCCCCGCTGTTTCTTAATCCACCCACTTGGCTGTTGTAGCACGAAAAGTCACCCCTGTTTGCTTTTGGTCCGTTGTTGTGCCGAAATTGATTGCGACGACAACAGAGTCCAGGTTGAGACGACTCGGCTCATCCAAAACCCCAGCATGAAGTGGCATACTAAGTCCACACACTAGCACAGCAGTTGCCGAAAAACAGTGATTCCTATGGAGCATTGTTCATTGGTGTGTCTATCGAAACGCGGTGAGTAAACAACGGGACACGGGGCACCCCCTCCGTTGCCAGCCAAACATCTCATGTGCGGCCTTTAAAATAACTCAGGCGATTATATGATGCACCCTCAGTCGACGAAAACAAACTCGTTGATCGAAAATAGGGTTTGTGCAAAGTCAGCGAGTGCAGCACCTCTGGCATGGCCGAGAGAACTTTCATCGTAATCCTGCAATTGCAACCGAATGAACTGGAGCGACATTGTGAGCTCATGATTCGAAGGCGGTCGGTTAAGAGCCAGGTGATATGCCTTGCTGACAAGCGACGCAAGGTTGCCATCGGGCCAATCGTTCGCATTTCCCTTGAGAATGGCCGGTCGTTTCTGACCATACTGCCCAACGTAGACGTCTCCCGCCGCTGTATTTGTGACCCCATCCACCGTTGTGTTGGCCGCAGCAGCCGAAAACCTGACATCCCTGATGTTTAAATCTTTTGTTTCGCCAAAGTTGATAGCCTTGAGGACATCCTTCAAATCGAGATTGGACCCACTTTTGATGATCTGCACGCGATCGGGTGAGTCAGTTGCTTGCCTTGATAACACCAAGCCACCAAGATGCAGCGGGCCCTTGACTTTAATATCGATGTTACCGTCGTCAAGCGAAAAGGAATAACGAAGAACGCTTCCATGATCGAAGTTTCCCCCTTGCTCCTTGAACATGTCGTATGCTGCTCTCACCGTCTTGCCCTCAATTACGATATCCGCAGATCGCGATTGCCATCCTTCATACAACAACAACTGCAACGCGTATCGCCCATTCGGCGCCGCAATATCGACCTCAGGCGCGCCATGGATTGAGGCGGCCAGAAGCTCAGAGATAGCGGACGATTGCTCGTACTCCTGTGGCGAGATCCGAGCTGCAAATTTCTGGGCCAGTTCCCGGATGTAAGGGCTGTTGATCATCAGCAGTGCCTGAGGTGCTGTGGTCGTTGAGTTTCGGCGTCCAGCACTCGTCAGGCTTTCCGGCTGTCTCTTATACACATCTCCGAGCCCACGAGACCGAGGCTGATCTC
>CAJXTM010000876.1 GCA_913061385.1 uncultured Rhodopirellula sp.
ATCTACACGTAAGGAGTCGTCGGCAGCGTCAGATGTGTATAAGAGACAGAATACTAAGAACAATTATTGGAGCGTTAATCGAGATGCCTATCAAACGTATTCTGATGAATTGTTGATCGGGATGTTGGTTACTGTTCCCGAGGGCGACATCGAGCAGATGCTGGCAGATCAACGCGAGCGACTGGTGGCCGACCTCAAGCAATTAGCAGAGTTGCAGGCCATTGATAAAATCGCGAAGGACTTGGCAGAGGCACCCAGGATCGAAAAACGCTTCAAGCAACTGCAACGGTTGTACGTCGCGTTGTCTCAGATTGAATCGTTAGAAGAAATTGATGACATGCTGTTGGAGCGTTTCCCAGAGGACAGTGCGTTATTTAAGAGCATTGCAACACTGCGGCTGGGCGAAGGGCGACGGGACAGTCTGGAAAGATTGTTGCGGTCCGCTCGTATTTCTGAAACACAGCAATCAATGATCAACCAGATGCTGGGTCGTGATGAGTTGCAACCGGGAAACGCATCGCTCAGCCCAACCCAGCTGTGGAAGGAATTGTTCCCGGCGTGGCTAAGGAATGATAGGGAAGTATCTCTGAAGTTGTTAAGGCGATTGAATCAACGAAGCGTTCGGGTAGCGTCTGGTGGGGCTTCGTATGTGAACGTGAACGGTCGCATGATACGGCAGGTTGGATCCACCTTGGGTGATGTTCAGATGTGGATGCGGCTTGCCGTTGAACTAGGCGACGATAGTCTCGCTCTACAATTGGCCAGGGCCAATATTGGCCGTCTGAATTATCAGAACCAAAAGTCTTTCTACGACATGTGCCGTGGAGTGCTTTCCGAAGAACGGTTTTCTGAACTTGTGCGTTACGCAACAAATTTGCAGAGCCAGAAACCTGAAAAGATCGCAAATTACCTTTGGCTCTTGGCCGAGATGAGGGACTTTGTTTCAGATCTGCAACCGAGTGACGGTGAACTGCTTGAGCTGATCCAGAAAGGCAATCTGCGGTTGGGTTATTCGTTCCCGTTTCCCGTTGCTATGAATGTATTCCCTGAATCGATACGAGCTGATGCGTTTGCAGAGACCATGGATTCCGTCACGCCCAAGATTTTGCCGCAGGAATTGATTCGTATTCCCTTTAACTATCAAGAGCCGATTGATGATGCAACCCAAAGGGTTATTTTGGCCGCATTCTCCGAGGGAATCGACGCCGCCCTGCAGGACAATTATCTGCGTTACTGTTCCTATTACATGCCCCGGGCTGGGACTGCAGTTAAGTGCGTAGAGAACAAAGAATTGGCGATCAAAATGATCGACCTTTTGTGTGCGGATAAAGTGCTAAAGCGGGAGGTGAACATTGCGAAGATGGCACAGGTCGTCAAGGGATTGGTGCTGTATCAGTCGGGAAGCAAAAAAGAGGGTCTTGATAATGTGCTCAAAGCGGGCTCGCCACTCGCCGCTGTTTCAGACACTTATCTAAGAATGACGCGAACATGGGCGTATAAGGAGATGCTGTCCGACGACAGCCAACTATTCTGGGATGAGTTGCGAAGCCGAAGCAAAGAGAACGAACTGACCGTAGAGGATTTCGATAAACGGATCAGCTTTGTGCAGAGGATCAGGGCGCCGGAGGCCTTGCGTGCTGTGTATAAAGACGCAGTTGACAAATTTCCAGATGAGCAGAAGTACGCTACTTTCTTAAAACGCTACACAACGAAACCAAGTAATGTTTACGAAGACATTGAGCTGCAACTGAAGAAATTGGGTGAACTTCAGGGCAAGGCAGACGTCACGGATAAGGTTAGCCACGTGAAAGCGGAGGACGCTATTCTCTTGAGGTTGTCGAGCTTGTGGGGTTCGGTGAAGCATCGCATTAACGCGATGAAGTACTGGACCTTGTTTGATGATCGTCAACGCAGAGCATTCGAAGAGGCTCAGGTTTCAAAGAAAACCGCCGATAAAACCGCCGATAACGCTGCCGGTACACCTAGATCGTCTGAGGTTGAGGGTGCTGTAGCGAAGCCAGTTGCCGCCAGTACGAAAGCACAGGAAGCAGTCGTGCCCAATGGGGGCAAGGGTAAGTTGGCAACCGTGAAGAAGGCGTCTGGCAAGGGATCGTCGGGTGTTGACAAGACGCCACAAAAGTCTGCCCAGGCTTCTCCGGGCGGGAAAACAGCAACACTGAAGAACACGAAACCGGGTAATAACAAGGTGAAGCCAGGTCCGAAGCAAGTACCTGAAAAGAAATATGCAAAAGGCGTGCAGGGCGTTAAAGAGGCGTTGGACGAGGGTGATGAGGATGGCGTGCTAAGAAGCATGCGATCGGTTTGGCGGATACTGCCTCCTGCTGTTTCAAGTCCCTACGGGTCGAGGGTGAGGGGAAAGTCACTGGGTTATTCTTGGCCCGCGACAAAATCGTCTTCGAAGCCGACTAAACCTGAGCAGGAAAAGACAGCTGAGGCGATGCTTGCAAAGGAAAACGAGGCTCGGCGACTGAAACGCGGTGGTTTATCCACCTTCGTTCCTGCCGTACGACCCGCGTCAATACGTCCACCTGGCGTTTGGGAGGTGCTTGCTCAGCACCCCTTTACCGTGCCTGAGATGCGGCGAATCGTGAGATCGAGCTTCATGGCCCCAGCAAACGCACGAACAGTTTCTTTAGGGCTGCTCAAGTCGGAGCGTATTGCTAAAGGGGATGAATTGGTGCTGGCACGGTTGATCAAGGACATTCAAGAAGGCCGTGCATCAAAACGGGTTTTGGCTGACTTCTTTGTGATGGTCAATGAAAAGCCCGAGTTGATTGACGGTACCAACAAGTGGGTGCTAGACGTCCTGATGCTGTCTCTTATACACATCTCCGAGCCCACGAGACCGAGGCTGATCT
>CAJXTM010000877.1 GCA_913061385.1 uncultured Rhodopirellula sp.
TACACGTAAGGAGTCGTCGGCAGCGTCAGATGTGTATAAGAGACAGGCTCATGGATGTTCCGGCTGGAAAAATAAGTTCTGCTCCAGGCTCTCAGTGGAGCAACTCACGCGAGACGCTGTGCACCGGCGAGCTCATTTGATTTTCCACAGACGGCATGTTTGGGGGGGGGCAAAAATATGTTGTGAATTGCAGGCAATGTATGCCGGTCTTTTTTGGATCTGCTCTTTGGCACCAGATTTATTCTCTACCGGTTCGGGGATTAAAGGGAGGAGTTCGCGGCATCAGGATGAGATACGTTGTCGGGTCGGTGGTTTGTTCGGTGGAATCATCGCGAAATTGGAGTGGGGGGACATCTGCCTTGCCCGTGGTCATTCGCTGTCGGATTTCATCTGCTTCGGTTGGATAAAACGCCTCAAACCGCCGTGGCTAAGCCGTTTGGTTTCGAGCTGATTCACGGCCTCTGTCGCAGGAATGCTGGACGAAATTTACAGGACTGGCCACTCTCTGGCCGATATAAACCCCCCGGATATCGGTGTTTGGGTGAGTCATCTTGTCTTTGGAAAAGCTTTCGTTGGCACAGAAAAGATACTTGGATAGCTTGATACGGCCGTTTTTTGGCATTCTGAATGTGTCTTGCTTGTCGAAATTGGTTATCATACGATGCGAATATCAGGTCTCGTTTTCTTCTTTTGACAAGAAGTCTCTCCGTGAAATCCAAGCGTTCTCTTCATCGGTCTCAAATTCGCGCAAAATTGAGAGTACAGCAATTGGAGCGGCGGGACTTACTGGCTGGTGATATCTGCCACAACTTTGTGGAAGCCGGTGATGTGAACCTCGATGGAAAGGTCAGCGCCGTTGATGCAGTGGTTTTGATCAATCGCCTTTCAAGTCAGAGTTCCACCTCGAACGCAACTGATGTTTTAGGTAGCACCGAACTGCTGCTCGATGTTGATGACAATGGTAGTTTGTCGGTCAACGACGCTCTGCAAGTGATCAATCGGCTTGCATGGGGCGAAGCTAGTAACGAAAAGCTATCGGAAGGTTTGACCCGACTTGCAACAGCCATCCTCACAGAGGATCTACCTTCTGGCATGCGTGCACAGACGGCTCAGGCCTGGTTTACCAAGCTTCACCAGAAACTCGAGACGCCAGCTTTCCGCCGTGGTGCGTTCGATCATCTCGATCAAAACGCTGATGGTGAATTGACTGAGGACGAGGTCCACGATGCTCATTGGACTCGGATTTCAGCTGCGGATACAGATGAAACTGGTGCGATCAGCCGAGACGAAGCGAAGGCGGCTCGTCCAAGTGAACGCATGCTTGCTCTGTTGCCAGCCAAGGTTCGCCCGCACTTTGACTCTTTGGATGAAAATCAGGACGGTCAGCTAAGTGAGAATGAGGTTACCAGCAAACTTTGGAGTCGAATCATTAAAGCAGATATCAACGAAGACAACGTTGTATCGCTCGATGAACTCAAGGAACTGCGAGAGCAATGGAAGTCGGAAAATGGACGGCCCGATCGTGGCGACATCTTTGAACGTTTCGATGAAAATGAAGATGGCCTGCTGACCGAAGACGAAGTGGACGACAAACTCTGGAACAAGATTGCCAAAGCTGACGCCAACCAGGACGGTCTGGTGTCTGTCGATGAGCTCAAGGAACTGCGAGAGCAATGGAAGTCGGAAAATGAACGGCCCGGTCGTGGCGATATCTTTGAACGTTTTGATGAAAACGAAGATGGCCTGCTGACCGAAGATGAAGTGGACGACAAACTCTGGAACAAGATCGCCAAGGCTGACGCGAATGACGACGGTGTGGTGTCCGTTGATGAACTCAAGGAAATGCACGAGCCCCAAGTTATCGTTTGTTTAGCCCCGGTGCTGGATCGTGTGTTCAGCCAGTTAGATGAAGATGGGGACGGTTTACTCACAGACGCTGAAGTTGGGGGCGGGGTGTGGGCTTTGATTAGCAAGGCTGACGCGAACCAAGATGGTGCCATTTCGATGATGGAACTTGATGCAAAGAGCGATGCTTGGGGCTTGTCGGAGCCAAACGCGATCTTTGAACGTGTTGTCAATCTGTCTAACGCGAATCAGGATGGAGTGCTGACCGAGGGTGAAGTCGAAGAGTGGCTCTGGAATTGCATTTTCGATGCAGATCAGAATGATGATAACGCCATCACGCTAGACGAGATTTTTGCGTCGTTGAAAGACGGCGATCGACTATCGCTGCAAGAATTGGCCGAGAAGTTTGCTCTTGAAAAAGCGACGCTTACCGGGGTCGTGACCGGATCGATCTCACGTGAATCACTTCAGAAAAAGCTGCATGTGGACATGACCGATTTGGGGTTAGACCCAAGCCGAATCATGCGTGCGAGCAAACGAATCGCACTTCTGCCTTTCTTGGGCCGTGGTTTTCGTAAAGTCTAAACTCCCTCTCAGTGTTATTTGCGGTTGACTGCCACCACGGCTTACTCGCGATAACTGTCATGTTTGACATCAGGACAGGTCTGGCCAGTTCTCGTCTTGGGTTGCCAGTTTAGGCAGGGTGCCGTGTTGCGATGAGGGGCTGGTTTCGTGGCGTTTCGATGCTCCATTGCAAAGAAACCGTTGGCATTTGCTTCGACAAGTAACTTGCCCTGGGTGAGCGGTTCCTCCGGCTCTCGGAGAGCCGACTGCAATGAATTAGCACGAAAGCGTCGACTGCGCCCTGCCATACGACAGCACCTTTCCGAGGCTTCTGTGTTTTGTCGGTTCGCTCTCGTCTGTTTCGTTGCTTTCAGGATGGTCTGGGCTTCGTGTCACAATCCCGCTGGTTCAGGCCTTGTAGCTGTCTCTTATACACATCTCCGAGCCCACGAGACCGAGGCTGATCTC
>CAJXTM010000878.1 GCA_913061385.1 uncultured Rhodopirellula sp.
ACCATGCCCAGCCCAGCGTTGGTGCCGTGTCCGGTTCATCGTGGGTGATTTCCGGTTGTTCGAGTTCCGGTTGTTCGAGTTCCGGTTGTTCGAGTTCCGGTTGTTCGAGTTCCGGTGCTTTTCGTTTTGGCTGCTGGACGTAGATGACGCTTTGTGGTTGCTCGGGTGCTGGAGGCGGGATGCTCTCGAGGACCTCCTCAACGACCTGCTCAACAATTGTGTCTTCAACAACTACCTCTTCAGCAACTACCTCTTCAGCAACTTTCTCTTCGGCAACTTTCTCTTCGGCAGCAGTTTGCTCAACCACCTCTTCAACGATTTCATATTCTTCGTCACTGGTGTCCCCAGCAACAATATCTTCCTCTTTTTCCTCGTGTTCCTGCTCTGGTTCGGGTTCCAGAATGGTGGCTCTTCCGGGAGTACCTTGGGCTGGCATCATGCGAACCTGAACGTCAATGTTATGAAAGATATCAACGATGTGCTGATGGCAGGTGAACATCATGACTTGATGTCCCAGTTCGGCGAATGTTTGTAGAGTTCTTGCTGCACAGATGGCACGGTCCCGATCAAAATTGACCAATACGTCGTCCAGTACCAGCGGCAGCATGACGCCACGCCGAGCATAGGCGGCGGCCAGAGAGAGTCGGAGGGCGATGAACACGGCTTCGCGTGTTCCTCGACTGAGTACTTCGAGAGGAATGGATTTATTGTCAGCGTCACCAATTTTGAGTTGATTGGTGCCAAGGGGAGTCCAAATGCGGGTGTACTTCCCATCAGTTAATTGGTTCAGAAAGGTGGATGCTTCCCGCAGTGTTTCGGGTTGGCGTTCACGTTCAAAGGTATTGCAGACGTCTTGGAGCAGGCAACTTGCCATCGAAAGGGTTTGCCAGCGTCGTGCTGCGGATTCGATTCGACGTTCGATACAACCGAGTTCCAGTTGTGCAACGGTAAGTCGGGAATCATCTCCTAGTTGTTTCATTTCTTGAGCAATTTGGCCCTGCTGCGTACGCAGGTGACCGACTCTTGTCTCGGTTTCGTTGATGTTGCTCGTCAGCGTTTCCCAACGTCGATCAAGGTCAGATGCCGTAGCTTCCTCCATCACGGACTCGACATCTTCGTACTCAACATGATTGCCAATCATGGACTTGACCTGTTTTTCAAGATCTTCATGTTGCCTGTTCATTTCAACCAACTGGGCCTTGCGGTCAACCATTTGGTAGAACTGTTCGGGAGTTGCAACTCCACACTTGGCCCACATGGCTCGGCGTTGTTGTTCACCGCGTTCAATGGCTCGGTGGTGTCCGCTCTGCTGCCGTTTCAGTTGCAGGTCTTGTTCTTTGAGTTCTCGTCGTCGCTTGATCCAGTGATGCTGTCGGGATAGTTCGCCCTGAAGATGGTTTAGCTTTTCCAGCGGGCTATTGTGCGCGACATGGGGCTGGGTTCGTTTGGACTCGAAATCCTCATTACCATCTGCTGGTTCACTGGTTTCAGATTCATCGTCTGACATTACTTCGCAGTAAAGTGATTCGATGCGTTTGGCGATTGCTTGACGCTCACGCCGCCGCTGGTCTTTTTCACTTAGCACTTCGTCGAGTCTTCGACGACTGTTTTGCATTGCTTCATAACCATCACTCAGGTTGCGGACGCTTGAGGGTGACATTGACTCGCTCAGGCCAAGTTGGTCCAGAGTTGCAGACCAAGCACGTTTCGCGTCTCTGAGCCCATCAACAGCAGTGGTCGCTCGCTCCTGTGCTGCTTTGTAGGACTGCAAAGCCGATTCATGGTGATGATAGGTCGGTAGTGCTGCTTCGAGTTCAGTGATCAGGTTTTGAGTATCACGTATTCGAAGTTCCAAAGACTCGTTTGTGCTCGGCAGGGTTGAATCAACGTCGTTTCGCTCTGTTTCGACCTCGCGAATTTGTCGCCGGAGTGTATCGATCTGACGTTCGCAGTCTTCTCGATCACGTGATGTTGTTCTCTGACCATTTTCACGACCAAAGTAATAGGTCAGCAAACTCATGAAGCCGAATAGGATGCAGAGCATGCCCCAAGTTGGGTCTGGTCTTGCAACAAGCCATGTGAAACCGAATACGTTCGCCATGCCATAGATCAAGCCCATGCCGCCTACGATAAAAGGCACACCCAGAAGTACCAATCGGTCGACTGGCAGAGCTTCCGCTGTGGTCAGATCAACGGTCTCTTTTTCAAGATCGCGATAGTGTCGTTTCAGCTTGTCGAGGTGTTCACCAAGCTGCATGCGATGGCGAAGCGTAGCGATGACTTCAGTGTTTTGACGGATAGCCTGCTGCAGATTGGTTGCGTTTGCTCGCTCCAACGTTTCCCGCAGGGAGTCCGCTAGTTTGTCCGATTTTTCTTTATAGTTCGCGGTGTCCGTTCTTGCTTGTTTGAGCAGAAATGTTTGCTCCTTGACCTGCTTGGCGGGGCTGGACAAGGCGCTCAGGGTTTGCTTTGACAGATCTGGTACTTGGGAAAGATCGCCGGACAACAGTGTTTTGCGGTCATCCTCGTCCATACCCAGTCGATCGGCATCGGTTTCTAGCTGCTTTTGAGCCCGCTCGATCCGCTGGTCAATCCGCTCTAACTGTTCTTCCAGTGCTTCGATCCAAGTCGCCTGTTCTGCCGCAGCTTCAATTCGGCCCTGCAGGTCAAGCAGGCGTCGACTGACAGGAAGCTGTTCTGCTTTTTCACGTATCGCACGGCGTTTGCTTTTGACGTCGTCTAGTCGAGCACGGCGTTCTTCCATCATGGCGTCGATTTGTATCAGCTGTGAGGGTGCTTCCTCCGGCAGAAATGCATCCGCCTCCATTTCTGTCTCTTATACACATCTCCGAGCCCACGAGACCGAGGCTGATCTCG
>CAJXTM010000879.1 GCA_913061385.1 uncultured Rhodopirellula sp.
ACACGTAAGGAGTCGTCGGCAGCGTCAGATGTGTATAAGAGACAGAAACTGGAGACTACCCATCGGAGCATAACGTCGACGCTGAAGCTCCTCACCACTCTGCCCCACAACGATACCAAGATTTACAAAGTGCACGTTCCCCCAGTCCCAGGAATAATGCAATCCGTTCGAAGAGAGATTCGTGAGCCCCTTGCGGTGCTTGTTGCGTCGTTTGATTCCTTCAACAACCAGCGTATCTCCCTGCGGCCCATCATGGTTTCCATACACTTCGTAGACAGGATATTTAAGGATTCCCTCGCTCCCCGTTAATCCATAGTCCGCTTCAAACGAGGCAAATTCCGTTGCATACATCCGCGAGTAAACTCCACCTCTCTTATCTGCGCTATCAACGAGATCCCCACCATGAATGACGCCTGCAATTTCCACGACCTTGCCAGCACCGGCATTCTTGGGAATAGCCGCACCTTGAAGACCGTTGAGCGTATCAACCAGCCGACGGCAAATGCCTGCGGAGCGGGGATCCATGGTTTCAGGCTTCTCCTTATCAGCCAAGTAGTGAGTGTCCGTGACAAAACAAAATCCCGTGCTAGACACTTCCGCATCGCCGCGTCGAAACGAAGGCAATTCATCCCCACGCAATACCGCAACACTGGCTGCGGACCCCGCAACTGCCAACAGTGCACCGCGTCTCGTAATCAAACTCATCTGGCCTCCCTTTATGCTGTACCTCGCAACTTCACAATCTCAACCATCCACAAGCCATGCATCCCGCCAACAAGACTCTTCGATATTACCGGCAGTTCAACAAAGGAATGATTTCAGCCACCTGGTAAATGGCTCATCTGGGCCACCGCTCACTGACTTTTTTGATCCACTCACGCGCGATCAATTCATGACCTTGCGGTAGCGGGTGAACCCCATCCCAAATCCAATGAGCAGGAGACACATTATCACTTGCGGCATCAAACATCACTTGAGTTTGGACATGTACAGCATCAAACTCAGTTGCAAGTCGTGTCACCACTGGTATCAACCGTTCCACCTGCCCCCGCCAAGATTGATACGCAGACTGATTTGAAAGTCTGCCAGAGGGCAGGACGAACGGATCAAGAAGCACAATGCGTAGCTGTGAATTATCAGCCCGACTTGCATCGAGCATGAATCGGTAATCTTCTTCCCAGCGTGACACATCAACACCACTTAGATTACGACCAACATCGTTAACCCCAACAAGAATACTGAGAAGATCGGGCTTGAGATCAATGGAATCTTTTTTCCATCGATTCCGCAAGTCAACAACTTTGTGGCCACTCATCCCGCGATTGTAAACATCAAGACTTTGATCCGGCAGATCTACACCAAGTCGAGCCGCAATGAGATACACATAACTGTGCCCCAAGTAATGATTTCGATCTTTCTCATTGCGTCCCCATTTCATATCGGTGATTGAATCACCTTGAAACACTAGGCGACTGCCTGAATTCAATTGCGGAAGCGGGTAGTGATAACCTGATGCTTCTAAACGATCTGTCTTTCCGTCAGGTTCAACAGCGGGCGCAAGTTCACCAGCCACAATCGCTCCAGCAACCGTGCCGCCATACAACCACTCTCTACGACTCACGCGTGCCATTTAGCCACTCCTACGATCGAATCGGCAAACCACAAAACCGTAAAAACACGTTCCACTGCATTGAACAAAAGGATTACTTTTAAGCACCGATCGACTGTTAACAACAACTAATCTTGCGATGTGCCCTGCCCCTTTACTCGGGTAGCTCATCAGGCGTCTGCTCGCGCAGAACCGGAACCCAAGCTTGTAAAAACTTCAAAAAAGCCACCTCATCATAACCCTCGCCCCGCTCCAATTCTTCCATGTCCTGCGAATGCAAAAGTTCTCCTTTGGCATTCAGAACGAACACATGGGGGTAAGAATTGATTTTGGGATAATCAGAGAGAAAGGCGTCCGTATACTTTGACTCCGATGCAACCTTCATGATCAAAAAGTGTTGCTCCAACAGTCCCCTCACTTTCTCCTTCTGCGCCATAAACTCAGCCAGACGGCCACACCAGTTACACCAATCACCACCCACCTGCACTAATATTCGCTTTTCTCCCTGTTGTGCTCTCTTGATCGTCAATTGAAGATCAGCGGCCGGTTCACGGGCCTCATCATAGTGCGGAACACTGTAGAACGCTGGTATCTTTTCATCAGCCACTGCATCTGCCCCCCCTTGATCCACCGCCTTGCGGGTCGTTGGCTCGCTCGCCAGGTCAATCTCAGCACCGTTGCCTGCGGTATTGCTATCCTGAGCGCCCTGAACGGAGTCACTCGCGGAAACAGCAGCACCACTACTACGAAGAGATGTATCGCTGTCGACCTCTGATTCCACTACACGTCCACAACCAGTGAAACACAACAGACCGATGACAACCAACACGACACGAAACAGGTTACAAACATTCACAACAACATCACTCCAAGTAACGGACCCAAGCATTAACATCAAAACCAAAACAACACCCTACTCTTCGCACGCCAACAGCAGCCACCCAAAAGTGCGATAGCCACCCGCCTGCAGTCGACATCGAAACAGGAAGCTGAACTTTTACAAAGCCAAAGATCTCTGACCACGAAAGGGAACAACCTGTGGAATATGTTACCACAGGCACATTTACAGTCTGCCCCGCAATTGAAGCAACCAACAGAATGCTCGGCGTAAAAAACAGAGTACGCGAACATTTTAATGCCACCGCGCGACGCTCGATCTTCCCAGAGAAGATGCGAGAACCCTCAATCATGATGCGAACTCGGGCGTCTGCACTTACCCTCATAAAGTGCCCTGCCAAATAGATAGGCGATCGCTTATCTCTGT
>CAJXTM010000880.1 GCA_913061385.1 uncultured Rhodopirellula sp.
CGAGATCAGCCTCGGTCTCGTGGGCTCGGAGATGTGTATAAGAGACAGGGTCAAGCGTTTGGCGCAAGCATCATCCGCGCGCCAGAACTGATGCACGGAAAAACAGATCACATCGAGCACGATAACCAAGGGCTTTTTGAGGGGATTGCAAATCCATTCGTAGCAACTCGCTACCACAGTCTCGTCGTCAAACCGACGACTCTACCCGAAGAACTGACTGTTTCTGCGTGGACAGACACGGGTGGCGAGAGACAAATCATGGGCATACGCCACAAGCAATACCCACTGGAAGGCTGGCAATTCCACCCGGAAAGTTTCCTCACGGAACCAGGAATCGAATTACTGAGACGATTTCTTAATTGGTAACTTCACGATTCATCACACTGTAGTGAAAAAAACTCTCTCAGCCGTGTCATGAAGTATCAGATTACGATCTGTCTCTGACAATGGCATCAGGTGATCACGAATCAACGCAATTGAAGATGCGTAACTATGTTTACCTTGCACTTGAAAAGGGCAATCACTAGCCCACATCAGTCGCCGCGGTGAAAAGGCATCGATCACCCGGCGAAGCATTGGCAGCAAATCCTTGTAGGGCGGCTGTTTTTTTCCCAAGGCGTAAAACGCAGACGTCTTGACGTGAACGTTTCGGTGTCGCGCAAGTCGACAAAGTGCATCAAGCTCGCCCGGTAGGATCTCACCAGAAATTCCGACTCGCCCAAAATGATCGATCACCACTGGTGTATCCGGATATTTCTCGCATAACTGGTTAATGACGCTGAACTCAGCGGGATTGATCAACGGACAGACATTCAGACCGCTCCGAGCTGCAGTTTCCCACAGGCTCGCCATTCCTGGATCACTCAGCCACTCACTGGCGTGTTTGCCCCCGCTCGAGATACGAAAACCGCGAACCCCGGCTGCGGCAAGCTGTTTGATACGTGTCACCAAATCCGCAGCTCGATGATCAACGATTCCCACACCAGAAAAGATTCCGGGATGCTTCTTGATCATGTCAAGCATGTAGGAATTGTCGGTGTTATAAAAACTCATCTGAATCAAGACCACGCGTCCGACCCCCGATGGCTGACACTCCTCCATGAGTTGCTGCGGGGTAAAACTGGCGGGCTTCATGGCCTTCGCCGTGTACCTGCTGGTGTCGATCGGATATCGCTCAAGATCGGGCGTCCAGACGTGCACATGAGCATCAATCCAACCGGACGGTTTTGTCGCAACTGGCGTGCTAACGGGATTGGCCGCAACTGTGGCGTTTCTATTAAGAAAAGAAACCGCCGAAGCAGCACCACCCAAAAAAACGCGTCTCGGTATGTGCCTTGGCATCAAATGTCACCTCGTTTAAAAAGATTGTCTCCCCAAAGGCACCTGCTGTGAAACGCTGCAAAGCAAAAGCCGCAAGCATTCTCGATTTCAAGCATTTGCCCTGTCTCACATTCGCCGTAAGCGTCGACACAAACAACCCGTCAGGCCAAAACCAGAGGTTGCTGTGGAGCGACGTCATCGTTTCCGCCAGAACCACCATGGCAGCGGATCATTTTTTAGTCACGTAAACGAAGTAAGCTCCATGTTCCGTCCCGTCCTCTGATTCAAACAACGCCGACATCGTTTTTTTTCCCGGCTCAACAGTCAAATCAAAAGTGACTTCCTTGGCCCCCTTTTCGATCGATTTCGATACCGTCACGTCACCGATTTGCAGCGTCGCCTTTGTGGGCATGATCGCGACACCGAGTGCGGTTCGATATGCCTTTGCACCGGGAACTGGTGCACCGGCGGCTAGGGGAGCATCGATTCCGAGGTCACTTTCTTCGGGCCAGCGTCGAAGACGAAACTGATACTCACCGGGCTCAACAACTTTTACGTTCCAAAATCCCGTATTGCCTTTTCCGTTCATCGCTCGACGCACATGACTCTGGTTCCAAGGCGTGGAACCTGTTGTGATCCAATCGTGCGAGGTCAATCGAACAGGATTAGCAGCTGGATGGCCGAGGTAGATTGCCGTCGCATTTGCGAAACTCGGTTCAATTTCCGTCCACCAATCGTCATAGAAATTTGTAAGACGTTGAACAACCTGCGGATGCTTCGCTGCGACATCCTGTTTTTGCCCTGGGTCGGCTTTGATGTTGTAAAGCTCTTTCCCGTTGTTCAACCGCCACTGCGAAGTCATGACTGCACTTTTCCGCCACTTAATTGGGTCCTTTACCCGTTGCGAGTCGGTCACCAGAATCCGATCCGGCCAGTTATCTGGCGTATTCCCAGCTAACAAAGGTGTGATGGACACACCATCAAAGGTCACGTTTTGGGGTGCATCAACATCACAAAGCTCAATCAATGTCGGTAATACATCAACGTACGCCGTGATAGCATCAACATCACGACCACCGGTTAGATCTCCATTAGGCCAGCGGACAAACATTGGGACGCGGTGCCCGCCGTCGTATTCGCTTCCCTTTTTTCCCCGCATGCCCGAGTTGAAAACACGGTCGCCAGCAGAAGTGCCATTGTCAGTCGTGAAGATAAAAATGGTGTTCTCGGCCAAACCCTGTTCTTCAAGAAAGGTACGTAACTCTCCAACATTTTGGTCTATGTTGGCAATCATTCCGTAGAAGTTCGCCAAGTTGACGTTCTGGTCCTGATAAGGCTCGCTGAACTCTTCCGGTGAATGCATGGGTCCGTGGGGTGCATTGGTCGCAATGTAAGCCAGAAAAGGTTTCCCCGCTTGCTTCTGTGTTTTGATGAATTCTTTTGCGTAGCGGAAAAATACATCGGTGCAAAAGCCTTCCACCGCTTCTGTTTTTCCGTTATGCCAATAGCTGCCATCGAAATAGGCGTTATCCCAGTAATCTGGCGTCTGCCC
>CAJXTM010000881.1 GCA_913061385.1 uncultured Rhodopirellula sp.
CTACACGTAAGGAGTCGTCGGCAGCGTCAGATGTGTATAAGAGACAGCTTCTGCGCCAACCGAAAGACTGCTGATTTCCAGCACCAGCATCGCTGCACCGACTCCTAGCATTCCACCGGCGATGCTCAGCAAGATACTTTCGGCCATGACAAGATAAAACACCTGAGATCCTGTAAAACCAATGGTCTGGAGAACCGCATGTTCTTTGATGCGATCTTGGACTGACATCACGCTTGTGGTTGCGACGAGTGACAGGACTAGGCCGACGCAGGCGTAGCCGAGGTAGTGTGCCATGTTGATAAGTTGAACGAGATCGCCGAGGCTTTTTGCTTGAAAAACACCCTTGGGTCGGGTGTCGGTTTCAACCGGACCTGCGCGGTAGATATCATCAATCTCAGTGCATTTGGCGACAGGATCAATTCCATCTTCCAGCAAGATTTCAAGCTGAGTGACCGTGCCAACGCCATTCATGCCTTTGCGTCTTTGTAAAAATTCGAGGTGGGAATAAATATAATTTTCTTCTGCGGGATCATTACTTCGGAAGATGCCAGCGATATCGACGCTCAGGTCGCCAATCGAAAATTTGTCTCCGACGCTGATTCCGCGACGACTTGCAACGGATTGTCCGATGACGGCTGCATTCTGATGGTCCTCGAACTCTTTCCAGTCACCTGCAGACAGTTCGAAGTCCCTTGCTCGACGCAGTTTTTCGGGAGGCACTCCATAAAATACAACGACATCCAAACTTGCCCGGCAATTGTTGGTGAATACTTGGACCGGCACGACATCCTTTACGCCATCCAACTTTTCAATTTGCTGGTCGTAGTCCTGAGGCAGGTGGCTAGTAGCAGGGCAGAACTTGTTCTTCTGGAACGAGATGAGCGTTCCCTCGGATTCCTGTCGCGTTTGCAGGTCGTTCATGCCTTGCTGCACCGCTCCCACAAAGCAGAACACAAAAATAGCCACAGCTGAACCGGTGACAGTCAGGATGGTGCGTGAACGATGCCGCCATAAGGTTTTTAGGACATAAGGAATGAATTTCATCATGAGGTTCCTTTGTCGCTTGTTGTTGCAACGGTACTGGAATTGTTTTTGGACGATGTGCTGGTGTCTGGTTCGAAACCAGTTCCACCTGTTTGGACAAGTTTTCCGTAATCGAGCCTGAACTGCTTGTCGGCGATTTTCGCAGCCGCCGTGTCGTGCGTAACCATCAAAAGGGTGACATCAAGTTGCTCTTTGAGACGTTTTAAAAGCCCAAGAATTTGTGACGACGAATCCGGGTCTAGGTCACCAGTTGGTTCATCCGCGACAACCACTTTGGGATGGGCAACGATGGCCCTCGCGATTCCGACACGTTGTTCCTGACCACCGGACATCTGGCGTGGGTAATGATCCGCCCTGTCCAGAAGGTCCACCGCACGTAACGCGATCTCGATTCGTTTGCGACGTTCGCTTCGATTGATAGGTAACAGCAGTAATGGCAATTCGATGTTCTCATAGGCCGTCAGCACGGGCACTAGGTTGTGTGTTTGGAAAATGTAACCCAGATTTGCAGCTCGCCATTTCGCCAACTTGGTGCGAGATAACTGAGTGATCTCTGTGCCGTCGACAATGATTCGTCCACTGTCTGGCTTGTCGATACTCGCGATTAGGTTCAGCAGAGTCGACTTGCCAGTTCCACTTGCACCCATCAGTGACAGAAATTGACCTTGTTCAATATTCAGCGATACCTCTCGTAGCGGTGTGATGGTCTCGTCACCCTTGTGGTACTGCTTGGTCACGCTATCGATTTCAATCAGTGACATCGCTACTTGCCTCCATCGCTGTCGCGATTCTGTGTTGGGGGATCAGATATTGGCTGTGTTTTGATGTTTGTGCCAAGAGTGCTGTCTTCTCGACTGACGCGAATGTGAGTCCCGGTCTGAAGCCCCTCGGTGGATCCGGAAATCACTCGGCTAGAGACATCTAAGCCTGACGTGATCTCAACCAGACCGTTAGGAGCGACCGGCCCAAGCGTAACATTGTTCTTTCGTGCGACATTATCGGATTGATCAGCAATCCAGACAAACGAATCTGCGCCATCGTTTTGGATCAGTTGTTGTGGAACGTAAATACTGACTCGTTGGTCTGGTTCCTCGGTCCGTGTTGGCAAATCCGGTGCCAGAAAGGTGACATCGACTAACATTTCAGGCTTGAAAACCTCGGGAGGATCTGGAATGGCGACTTTGACCTGTAACGTATTTTTTTGGATATCCGCCTCTGAACTGATGAATAGGACGGTTCCCAAGAGAGGAGAGGTCAACGCGGGGTTTCCGATTTCGACCGGCTGGCCAAGGCTGACTTTGGGGATGTCTTCAAAGCGAGTGTCGACTCGTACCTGCAGCATTTTGGGGCGATACATTGTGATTACAGTGCTGCCATCGTGTCCTTCCATTTGCGTCATGCCGCTGCCGATACGTGCTCCGGGATGGGCTATCAGTCGAAACACGCGACCATCCACTGGGGCAACGATTGTCATGCGGTCGAGACGCAGTTTGGCCTCTGAAACGGCGACCTCCGCTTGCTTGATACGCGCTTTGGCCGCCTTGATGTGTGCCTTTTCCTCGTCGCGGGCCTGGGTTTCATTCGATAGGAGTTCCAGTTGGGTTGTCAAAGCGCTGCATCGTGACGCTAGGGCACTGCGCTCGCTGCTGAGTGAATCAAAGCGATCACGCAATTCATCCACCATGGCTTTGGCGGCATCTGACTTTCCCAAAGCGATATCAATCTTGGTTCCAGCGATGACGCCGCTGGCGGATTCTTTTCCTGCGTAGTCGCTTTGTAATGCTGTGTAGTCCGCTTCAGCACGGCGTAGCTCAAATGGAAGATTC
>CAJXTM010000882.1 GCA_913061385.1 uncultured Rhodopirellula sp.
TCGTCGGCAGCGTCAGATGTGTATAAGAGACAGACGAAATCTTACCCACATCTCCGCTTGGTAATCCCTTGCTGAGCCGGTTCCAGGAATCACCGCCATCAGTGGACTTGAAAATTCCTGTCTCGGGACCGCAATTGATGATCGCCCAAACGTTGCGGTGTCGCTGGTGTGTAGCAGCGTATATCACATCAGGATTAGCAGGATCAAAGACAACATCGGTGACGCCGGTATAGGACTTATCATTAATCGCCGATCGCTCATCGTCGCTCAGCTTTTGATCGGCACTGCTGAGGAGTCCTGGACCGAGAACCAATTTCCAAGTCTTGCCACCATCGGTGGATTTGAACAAGCCGCGTTGCCCGCCTGCAGACCACAAGGGTCCCTGAGAAGCGGCAAACACCACATCGCTGTCCCGTGGATCAACCAGAATTTTGCTGATGTGTTCGGACTTATCCAGCCCCTTGTGATCCCATGACTTGCCCGCATCGTGACTCACATAGACACCATCCCCAAATCCTATGTGGCGTCCGCCGTTATTTTCTCCGGTGCCCAGCCACACCGTCGTGTGGGCCGACGGATCGATCGTAACACAGCCCATACTGTAAGAGGGCTTATCGTCGAAAATCGGTTTGAAAGTAGTGCCTGCGTTACTGGTTTTCCAAAGTCCTCCCGAAGCGACCGCCACGTACCAAGTGTTGGGGTTCACCGGGTCGATCGCTACATCACCGATTCGCCCTGACATAAAAGCGGGGCCGACACTACGAAATTGCAAGGCGCCGGTAATCAGATTGGCCCGTGAGCCATCATCCGATTCTAACTGCTTCTCGTTTGCTGGCTGTGCAGAGAGCATTGCCGGAGCATACAGTGTGGCAGTACAAATGGCAGGAATGAACAAATAAGCGATCAAGCGACGCATGAGCATGACAGGGTCTCGTGAAAGTAAAAACGTGGACATGGGATTAGCTTGACTACGGTAGAATCAGGGAACAAAGGTAATTTTAGGGAAAATTCAAAACTTCCCCCTGTGCAGATCGTTCAGCCAGCAAAAAAATGGGGTGGAAGCTCGGCAAAGAGGGGCTGCCAACCCAGCCGACCTATGCCGAACTTGTTTCATTGGGGAAGAACAACAGATCTTCACGACTTGCTTCAAGCAGACAGGCGGTCCCTCACCCACCTGTTCCCAATCAACAAATCGCCTGCTCAAACGCAGTGTCCTCGATGAAAGCATCCCGTTGCATCGACTTATTCATCGGTGGGGATCGATTTTAATCGCTCTGCCAGCCCTGTGCGTTTTGTTGAACGGGGCCGTGCTGCATCTGAAAAAACAATCGTCTTGGATCCAACCGAGTACGCAGAGGGGTGCTGAGCGGGGGCCAACATTGTCTTTTACACAGGTGCTTGAAACTGCCAAATCAGTTCCTGAGGCAGAAATTCGGTCCTGAGGCGACATCGATTGACTTGATATCAGACCCGAAAAGGACATGCTGAAAGTCCGCTCCAAAAACCGCTGGTAAATACAACTGCATCCAGGTACTGGGAAAATCTTACAAGTAGCTTTCCGGCGGTCAGATCTGATAGAGAGCCTGCATGATCGCAATTTCTTTAGCGAGTGGATCAAGCTGATTATTTTCCTGCCGACCGCTCTGGTACGGGGCATTTTGTAGGGCACGGGAGTTCACCTTTTCGTTTTGCCGCAACTGGAAAAACGCAAGTCGCGATTACAGAAACTCAATCCAAATCAGAATTGATCATTATGCTGCAAGTCGATGGTAAATAACGAGAACCTGCGTCCAAAGCCAAGCGTTCCAAACCAAATGATTGCAAGTTCTTTGGCACAAAGACACACAGTGAGCGCAACCATCCGATGTGTCGATTCAGTGGCGCACTGGCTTTGTGCCTTGGTGCGCATTTCTACTCTGTTCGACCTCGGACGCTGCTGAACCCGATCTCCCCAACATTTTCTACATCACTCACGCTGCGATCAGCCCGATGATGAGCGTGGTGTTCAAGATGTGATTTGATCTTGTCAATTGGCGTGCAAACTCGCAGCGAATGAAGAAGCAGGAACTTATGAACTCGTCCTTGATACTCACACGCTGCATGTCAGTCTACTTAGCCGTGCTTTGGCCAACTGATTTCGGTTGAATCGGAAGCGTGAACGCCGCAACCACGGCACGGTGGTCTGAGGGATAAGGCGAAATGACAAAATCTGCATTCTCTTTGTTTTCACCGACGACCTTGACCCAGTTCAGTTTTACGCCCTTGCCTTTGTAGTAAACAAAGTCGATACGATCATGGTGGGTCCTAGGGTCATCCGTCTTGTACATGGGCGACCAGGTGAAGCCAGGATTTTTCATCTCGTCAGGGTAGAGCTTGCGATAGGCATCGGTAAAACCGGCTTTGGCCATTGCTTGGGAGTTGGGATACTTCACTTTCATTGGGTGCCGACCAGACTGGGCAGCTTCCTCGGTCCAGTCGAGGTGTGATGGTTCGTTGAAATCGCCAACCACAAAAACAGGAGCCTCTTTTTCAGGTAGGGTAGGTATCTGCCTGAGCAGCCTCGTAATTTCTCTGCCACGTGCCTCTTTTGCGGCGGCAATCGCCTCGATTTCGGTCTTGATGAAAGGGAAATCCTTGTGCTTATGCCACTTTGGTTGAATACTCAAAAGCTGATATGGCTGATAAGGATTTGACGGCAGGTGCAGGCTGAATACGTAGGCGTGCTGGCCTGAAGGCAGTTTGACTTTGATGCCATTTTCCAGCTCCTCAACGATCTCATAACGCGTCAAAATGTTGCCGGTATGATTCCAGCCGAGCAACTTCGCCAACTCCTTCATGTCTGTCTCTTATACACATCTCCGAGCCCA
>CAJXTM010000883.1 GCA_913061385.1 uncultured Rhodopirellula sp.
TCGTCGGCAGCGTCAGATGTGTATAAGAGACAGCTTCATCCGTCCCAGATTCTGCGGCAGCGAGTGGCTCGTCCATCGACAGAAACAATGGACATGCCAGCAGGCAACATGACAGCAATCCGATTTTCAAACGAGGATTCGGCGGCTTCCTGGAAACATTCACTTGAAATCATTGCCCCGTTTGCAACTAAGTGGACCAACCTAAGTAATTGGAAAGACGAAGTCCGAGGGAAGAGCAAATTCTGCACACGGTCGTCTCTACCCCCTCTATCATACTCAGCCGGAACCGTCCGCAACATATCCACTCACCAAGTTCATTTTGCCTTGGCCGCCTTAAACGATCATGAATTACCTCACCATTCGCACACTCACCCTGATCACGCTGACATTCGGTATTTTCATTCCGAACGAAACTCTGGGACAATGGCAGAAAACCGTTGAACAAATCCCAAATTTTGAATCGATCCCAGATTCAACTACGAAACTGCAATCGTTAATCGACAGCCAAAATGGCAGCGTGCAGCTCACCGAAAAGTTTTACCGGATCACGCGGCCCCTGAAATTGGAACTTGGCAAGATTGGTGCCAGTGCAATCACTTCCAACGCCGGATCTACTTTGGTCATGACCGGCCCAGGCCCTGCGATCCTCGTTCTGGGTAACCACACAGGTACTGCCTCACCGAAATCGTTTGCGACCAAGACGTGGAACGAACGGATGCCAATATTCAGCGGGTTCGAAATCCTAGGGGGCCACCCAAAAGCTGATGGAATCAACTTACAGCAAACGGTAGGAGCCGTACTCGAACGAATGTCGATCCGATGGTGCCAACACGGCATTCACCTTACAGTTCGGAACCGCAATGTGATCATTTCCAATTGCCACCTTTATGAAAACTCAGGCGTCGGTCTTTACCTAGACGACGTCAACCTGCATCAAATCAACGTGACAAACTCACACATTTCTTATAACCGCCAAGGTGGGTTGGTGGTTCGTGATGGCAACGTCCGCAACCTGCACGTAACCGGGTGCGACATTGAAGGCAACATGCCCGACGACAGCACCCAAACCAGCACGGCCAATATTTGGATCGATGTCAGTGGTTCTGCAGCAGATGCAACCAAGTCCATCGCAGAGATTGTAATCACCGGCAACACAATTCAACATTCAGCCAACTACGGAGCCACCAACGAAAAAACCATCGCACCGGGAGGTGCCAACATTCGTTTGTCTGGGAAAAAGCTCTACCCGATCAATTCAGTCACCATAACGGGAAATGTGCTCAGCGACACCAGCACACTGGTTGAGATTAGCCACAGTCATGATGTAACAGTTAGCGGAAATACTTTTTTTGCCCCGATGCCAAACAATCTGATTGTCGAAAACAGTCAGCGAGTCGTTGCAAGTTCCAACACTTTCAATCCAAGACAATTTGTGCGTCCCGGCATCATTCGCTTCACCAAGTGCAAAGATTGTGTACTCTCTAATTCAACTCTGTACCAACTGGCGACTGACCGCGGTGGAGTACAACTCACTGACTGCACCGGTTGTTTAGTGAGCGGACTGCTGCTCTCAGAATGCAAATCCGGAATTCGGCTGAACAAAACAAACAACACGACGATTTCAAACTGCCGTGTTAGTGGAACGCCCGAGAAATCGTTTGACCTGTTGGTCGATCAAACAAACGACAAAATCAAAATCAACGGCAACAGTTTCGGGGGCTTCATTGTGTTCAACCCTAACTCTCAAGAATCGCAGAAACATAATTCTTCTGCACCATGACTTCCGACCGACGAACAACCAGGGATTGGTTACAACGAACCTTGGCAACAAAAAAAAACTGCGTTCCCTTTTCGGGAAAGCAGTTATTGAATTGTCAGTCTCTCACCCAATCAACGGGGATGCATTACGGAAGTTGCACGTACATTTTGTCCAATCCGCGACGCAGTATCCACGCCCGTTCCATTGAAGATCTTTCCCGCTTTGCTGCAGCCAAAACCATCTTCATTTGGGAACGCATCTTTGCGTCCGGCGTGCATTCCATCACTCTCTCCATCGTCTTCTGATACAAGTTCGCACATGAAGCGTGATGCCCGGAGTTGTACATTGGGACGCCCGATGCAAGTGCATCGAAAATCATCTTTCGAGCGTCTACTTTCTTTCCGGTAGGAATAAGGACCCGGTCGATGACGTGAATGACACCGTTGGACGCATCTAGGTCGGTAGTCAACAGCTTTGCGTTGTTGACACTGGCTCCGCTCTCCGTTGGAGCGATCGCGATAGTTGTCCCTTGAAGTGTAGTCGCATTCTTCGCGGCCAACGCATCTGGTGAGTAGACCCGGCCAGCGACAACGTGATAGGTAAGAATGTCGATCAGCTGTTGCTTATTCTCCGGCTTGAGAAGAGTTGCGATCGTGCCAGCGGGCAGGACGCCAAATGCTTCGTCTGTCGGTGCAAACACGGTAAACGGGCCTTCTGAACCGAGCGTCTCAGCAAGCCCTGCGGCTCCGACTGCGGCAAGCAAAGTTTTGAAAGATTCTGCGGCGGCGGCGGTTTCGGGAATGGTCTTATCCGCAGGCAGGATGACAGAGTCAATCACGTGAATCACGCCGTTGTCGCACTTGATGTCAGTAGTGACAACTCTCGCACCATCCACCATCACACCGTTGTCATCCACTTTGATGTCGACACGCTGACCGTTTACCGTAGTCGCTCCGGAAAGCTCCACGACCTGCTCTGCCATCACTGCGCCTGGAACCACATGATAGGCTAGAATGCTCGCCAAGGCCGCCTTGTTCTCGGGCTTGAGTAATGTAGCGACTGTCTCTTATACACATCTCCGAGCCCACGAGACCGAGGCTGATCTCG
>CAJXTM010000884.1 GCA_913061385.1 uncultured Rhodopirellula sp.
GTCAGATGTGTATAAGAGACAGGTATTGGTCTTCATGACCCTTTATGTTCGAAATTCAAACCATGTCGTTGGACCGACCAGAAAGACAAGATCGGCAATGCTGCTGGTTGAGAGATTTCTACTCGTTGTGGTTGCAATCCTGCTGGCAATGGTACTTTCCGGGTATGCCGTTGAATTCAAAAACCGTTGGCTGCAACCTTTTGTGTGCATGCTGCCTGCGTATTTAGTGTTGAGGTTTGGAGGGCATGTGTTGGCTAAACCTCGGACACAGGTGTTGGCTCAGGTGATGACGGTCGCAATCATGATGCTTCTGCTCTGCGCCATGATGGCTCGTCCGCTGACCGGTGAGTGGAGAGGTAAGTACTGCTGGCTGAATATGCCCTATGATCAGTTAGCTGATCAAATCAAGAATCATTTGGAAACAACGCCTCAGGTTGTCATCACTCCCGATATGCGACTTGGTGGAAATCTGCGTGTGTTCTTACCTGGGGCTACCGTGATGTCACATGATTCCGAGTCTTCGCTTCCAGAAAATCCGGGCGATGCAAGTGGAATGGTGGTGCTGGTCACCGACAGTGATTCAGTTGAAGCACGCGATGCCTTCTTGAAGCAGGTTGCCATGGTTGCAGAGCGAGTTGATATCGTTTCACCTTGGACCACGATTGAATTGCCTTTGCGGTACGGCGCTGAGGGAGTCACAGCGACCTATCATTTTCGGATGATGCGGTCTGGAGCCGACGCGCAAGTGGCGGAGTTGCCGAAAACGTCTTTCTAAGAGACGAGATCCTGGGCATTGTTCTACGGCAAACAACGCAGTGTTGGCTACTTTGTGGAGTTGTATTCAACTAAGGCGAATATTGGGCAACAAGCGAGCAGGGAACCAGTGAGATTGGTATCGTGGTGGTGAGTCTTCTAGCTGTATCAAAGCTTGCTAGTGTCAGTTGCTCGCCCGCCAACTTCCTGCCTCCAAGAATTCGCAATGCCCGTTGAGTACACGAAGAATCTTGTCGGTAAACCAATTGTCAAATTTGATTGTCCCAAGTGCCGACTGCGTTTGAGTGCGATGCTTTCTGAGGCTGGGAGTCATGATAAGTGCCCCGAGTGTGGGCAGGGGTTCAGGGTTCCGGGGCAACAAAAACTTAAGCAAGCTGAAGAGGCACGTCGTTTGGCTCGTGAAGCAAAGGCCGCAGCAAAACTGAAAAAATTGGACGCGGCTAAAACTCAAAAGATCAAGGGAGTTGGATCCAACGACGACCTTTCACATGTGAGTAGTGAAGTACTTACGCAGCAACAGGCCGGACCGACACGGGAATTGGATGCCCGCTGGCTTCTGGATCCCGATGAATCACAGGACGGTCCACAAATGCAGGACGGTCCACAAATGCAGGACGGTCCACAAGTGCAGGATGATCCGCAAATGCAGGATGTGCGATCCAGCGAATCGGGAGTCGTTCACTCGTCACGATCGGGGAGCGCCGAGTTTTCCGTCGCTACGCGTAAAAACGAGCATTCGATTGCCGAGCATTCTGTTGCCGAGCATGCTAGCGACGAACTGGCTGACAGTGGAGTTGTGGCGAACGCGGTAACGCCGAATCATGGAAGGTTAGCAGGTGGTGGAAGCGGTCGCCCAATTCACGTTGGGCGGTCTTCCTCGAAAGCTTGGTGGAAAGATTCCGTCCGATTCGAGGACGTTTCGGTATCGCGTTATCCTGCGTTGATGGCATTTCGCAATCTGATGGTGCTGTTGTGGTGGGTCATGATGATTTTTGCTTTGGTTGGATTTGTCGGGAATCCAGTCCTATTGATGTATAGCGGGTACACCACGTATTCCAAGTCCAATCGTTATTACAACACGGAGCTTGAACCGTACAGCAATCTGACGGTCGAGAATTTGTTAGCTGAACGCGAGCAAGGTAAGGGGCTCACCGCAGAAAATGCATCTCGTTTGTTTGCCGAGCTTTCAAAATATGAGTACCGTGGTTTTTTAGCTCAAAATCAAATCAATCAGAACCAGGTGGTTTCGCCGCAAGTACTCACCAGCGTGGCAAATGATTGGCGTGCGTGGACTAAGGCAAAAAAAGCAGAGATCAATCAAGATCGAACCTCGGGACTCATGTCGTTCCTTTGGATCCTGTTTTTGATACTGGTCTACTGGATAGCGCAGGTTGTTGGCATGGTGATCTATTCAATCGTGATTCTCGTTCCGCCTGAGTGCATCAAGTTGGCCATCGATATTGAACAGGGTGTGCGTGGTGGGAGCGAGTCCCCGTCGAATTGAGTTTTTTGGGCATTGAGTTCCATGTGATCACGAATCTGAGTTTGGCAGATCTTTGAATTATTCCTGCACGCACATATGTCAGGCTGCACTGGGGGCGTTCAATTCTGCCCAGCGTAGAAGCAGAGAGTTAATGGGAATGGGAATGGGAATGGGATAGCCCGATCAGCCTGGTCCATGTCGCCTCGCTGGCCAGTAGGTTCCTTTGGTGAATAGGTTGATTCGAGTTTTCACTTTGCCTTGTTCATGACGGGAAATTACAAAAGATTCATGTATGGAATCGACTCATGATTGAAGCATGATCTCGGTTTTTTCTGAAGTGATGATCGCGGTTTTGTGGTGACTTGTTGACCGCTCTGTCATACCAGCGTTTGTTTAGCTTGACATTGGCACTGATGCAATTAGATAGCCTTCTGTCCCCACGAATACTGTCCGTATCTGACCTGTCTCAAAAGTGTGCGAGTCTCCTGCTGGGAACAACACGTAGTCATTGGATAACTCAATCGCCATGATTGCAGCGATGGGCCAGTGGAGGTGCTGTCTCTTATACACATCTCCGAGCCCACGAGACCGAGGCTGATCTCG